>JALVPS010000308.1 GCA_027031685.1 Gammaproteobacteria bacterium
CCAATGGGCGAGCGCCAGTGCAGGCCGAGCCCGACGCCGGTCTTGAGGTCCAGGCGGTCGTTGAAGGCGTCACCGCTGTCCACGAAGGCGGCCAGGCTCCACTTGTCGTTGAGGGGGTACTCGTATTCCAGGCTGGCCTCCACCAGATGCCGACCGCCCACCACGTTCCCATTGGCGTCGGTGGGGCCGATGACGTTGTAGGCATAGCCGCGCACGGTGCGGTCGCCGCCGGTGAAGAAGCGCAGCGAGGTGGGCAGGGCGTCGAAGTCCGATACCCAGGTGGTGCCCAAGGCGCCGCGGGCGATGACGCGCCCGATGCGCGGCCCGAAGCCGTGGATCCATTTGGCCGCCACCAGGGGCTGCAGAAAATCGGTGTCCGACAGCAGGGCACGGGCAGCGCCGCGCAGGCGCAGCTGCAGCCGGCGCCCGCGCCGGGCGTAGATGCGGTCCTCCACGGCCCCCGGCTCGGTGCGCGTCCAGTCCACACTGGGCACCAGCATGGTACTGGTGGCGTTCTCGCCGGCCACCTCGAAGCGCTCGATGGAATGGTCCAGCGCATAGGTCTTCACCCACAGCCCGTGACGCACCTTGTAATAGCCACCCACGCTGACGGACTCGAAGTTGCGCGTGTCGGAGTGCTCGTCCAGGTAGCTGGCGCGCAGGCCCCAGGCATCCTGGCGCGGGTCCTTGCCGGGGATGACGTACTCGCCGGCGATGCCGGTGCGCACCTGGGCCAGGATGGCCTCCACGCTGTAGTGGTGGCCGCGGCGGTTGACGCGCCGGCCGGTGACGCCCAGCTTGAGGCGCGCGCCGGTGTCCGTGCCGTAGCCCACACCCACCACGTAGCGGCGCGGCTTGCGCGGCACCAGCCGCACCTCCACGGGGATGACGTGCGCGGCGTCCGCCTTCTTCGGATCGGCGATGAGCTCCACGCGCGAGAAGTAGTTGGCGTTGAACAGGTCGCTCTGCAGGGCCTGCAACAGGCCGGCGTCGTAGGGCTCGCCGGGCCGAAAGCGCACGTAGCGCCGCAGGAAGTCTTCATCCAGCCAAGGCTTGCTCTGCGCGAAGCGCACCGTCCCCAGCCGGTAGCGGGGGCCGGTGTCGAAGTGCAGGTCGATGCGCGCCGTGTCGTGGCGCAGGTCCACGGTGATGCGGTGCTCGCGCAGCTCGGCGTCGAAGTAGCCGCGCTCGGTGGCCTTGAGCTTGAGCTGCTTCTTGAGCTGCTCGTAGCGGGGCTGGTCCAGGGGCGCACCCACCCTGGGGGCATATTCGTCCAGCACGCCGCGCAGCACGGGGTCGTCGCGGCCGGGGCCGGTCAGGCGCAGCGTGGCCGCCGCCACGCGCACCGGCTCGCCCGGCTCGATGCGGTAGCGCGCCAGCCAGCCGTCGTCCCGGGCCAGCAGCTCGGCCTCGATGTGCGGGTGGTAGTAGCCAAAGGGCTGCAGGGCCTTCTCGATCTGTTTCCTGGCGGCACGGTGCAGGTAGCGCAGGCGGGCCGGCGAGGGGGCCGGCCTGTCGCGGTAGGACCAGATCTCCAGATAGCCCAGCACGTTCTGCCGGAGCGGGCCTTGCACACCGCTCACTTCCACGCGCAGCGGTCCGGCCCCGGCCTGCGCCACGCCGGCCAGCAAGTACAGCAGCAACGTCACGAATCCCACGGCGCAGACCGGAGATCCCCCACGCATCGATGCTCGTTCTTGTGTCACGGGCGCCATTATAAGGGGCGGGCGTTTTTTTGCGCCGGGGGCGGCACATCGCACACAATGTCGCCCCCGATCACCGCCGAGCGCCCATGGTCCACCACGCCGCCGCGCGCCGCACCGAGCTGCCGCCGGTGCAGAACAGCGACCTGCACAACCTGCGCCGCATGCTGCCCTACGTGTGGGAGTACCGCGGGCGGGTGCTGCTGGCCCTGCTGGCGCTGGTGGTGTCCAAGGTGGCCATGGTGGGCGTGCCCATCGTCCTCAAGGCCATCGTCGATCATCTGGACGTGAGCGCCGGCCAGGCAACCGCCCTGCCCCTGGCGCTGCTGCTGGGCTACGGCGCGCTGCGGCTGGTGAACAGCGGCTTCAACGAGCTACGCGACGTGATCTTCGCCCGCGTGCGCTACCATGCCATGCGCCGCCTGTCGCGCGAGGTGCTGGAACACCTGTACCGCCTGTCCCTGCGCTACCACCTGGACCGCAAGGCGGGCAACGTCTCCCAGGACCTCAACCGCGGCGCGCAGTCGGTCAGCTCCATCCTCAACTACCTGGTGTTCAACATCATCCCCACGGCGGCCGAGTTCCTGCTGGTGGCGGTGGTGCTGCTGGGCGGCTATCCGCCGGTGTTCGCCGCCATCACCTTCGTCACCGTGGCGGTGTACATCGCCTTCACCCTGGGCATCACCAACTGGCGCATGCATTTCCGCCACCGCATGAACGCCCTGGAGTCGGAGGCCAACGGCCACGCCATCGACGGGCTGGTGAACTACGAGACGGTCAAGTACTTCACCAACGAGCGCTACGAGATCGAGCGCTACGACCGCACCCGCGCCGAGTGGGAGCAGGCGGCGGTGCTCAGCCAGTCCACCATGTCGCTGCTCAATTTCGGCCAGGGGGCCATCATCTCCCTGGGGGTGACGGGCATCATGGTGTTCGCGGCGCGCGGGGTGGTGAGCGGCGCCCTGACCCTGGGCGACCTGGTGCTGGTCAACACCATGATGCTGCAGCTGTTCCTGCCGCTGGGCTTTCTGGGGGTGATCTACCGCTCGCTGCGCTACGCGCTGGCCGACATGGACCAGGTGTTCCGCCTGCTGGCGCGGCGCCCGGAGATCGTGGACCGGCCCGATGCGCGACCGCTGGCGGTGACCCGCGCCGAGGTGCGCTTCGAGAACGTGCGCTTCGGCTACGACCCGGAGCGAGAGATCCTGCACGGCGTGGACTTCCTCGTCCCCAGCGGGCGCAAGGTGGCCGTGGTGGGACCGTCGGGGGCCGGCAAGTCCACCCTGGCGCGGCTGCTGTTCCGCTTCTACGACGTGGACGCGGGGGCGATACGCATCGACGGCCAGGACATCCGCGAGGTGACGCAGGACAGCCTGCGGCGGCAGATCGGCATCGTTCCCCAGGACACGGTGCTGTTCAACGACACCATCCGCCACAACATCGCCTACGCCCGCCCCGGCGCCAGCCAGGCGGAGATCGAGCACGCCGCGCGGGTGGCCGACATCCACGACTTCATCATGAGCCTGCCGGACGGCTACGACACGGTGGTGGGCGAGCGCGGCCTGAAGCTGTCCGGTGGCGAGAAGCAGCGCATCGCCATCGCTCGCGTGGTGCTCAAGAACCCGCCCATCCTGGTGTTCGACGAGGCCACCGCCAGCCTCGACACGCGCTCCGAGCGCAACATCCTGCGTGCCCTGCGCCGCGTCTCGCGGGGGGCCACCACCCTGGTCATCGCCCACCGCCTGTCCACCATCGTGGACGCCGACCAGATCCTGGTGATGCAGGACGGGCGCATCGTGGAACGCGGCGACCACGCCACGCTGTTGGCCGCCGGCGGCCTGTACGCCCAGCTGTGGGCCCTGCAACAGGAGCGGACCCGGCAGGGGACGGCCCGGCCCGGCGCGGCGGGTGAAACCGCCGCGGCGCTGACCGACCCCACTGCCCCGCGCTGAGGCACAACGCGCGCCCGGTCACGGAAACCGCCGGCAAATCAGCAAAATACTGTTGTTTCCTGATAGACCGGTTCTATAATCCGGGCTTTCGTCGCCGTGCCACCAAGGAAGCCGGTCACAATCGGAGTGCAACGGAGGACGCCATTCGTCCCGTCATGCGCCCCCTCCGTCCCGGCCCCGCGGCTGTGGCACGGACAACGGACTGATAGAATCCAATGAACGGCCGGGCCGGCGCCCGCCCTCCACGAACAGAACCACATCAATTCATGCCACCCAACGTGCCCGCCCTCCCTCCGACCCGCCTGCTGCTCGCGCTGCTGCTGATCCTGCTGCCTGCCGGCGACGCGCTGGCCATCGGCCTCGGCAACGCCACCGTGCGCTCGCGCCTCAACCAACCCCTGGACGCGGTGGTGCAGGTGCGCCTCGGCCCCGACGAGGGCATCGAGCCGGACGAACTCCACGCCCGCCTGGCCAGCCCCGCTGCCCACCAGGCCGCCGGCCTGGCCTATCCGGCCGTTCTCCAAGGCGCGCGCTTCACGCTGGAAGGAGGGCCGAGCAACCCGGTCATCCACATCCGCACCCGCCGCCCCGTGCACGAGCCGCTGCTGGCCTTCCTGCTGGAGCTGGACTGGGGCCGCGGCCGGCTGCTCAAGGAATTCAACTTCCTGCTCGACCCGCCCGGCTACCGCGCCCTGCCCAGGACCACCGCCAGCGACACGGCCCGGCCGGTGGAGGCCCGCCCCCCGCGCGGCGAGCCGCTCAGCGAGGAAGGGCTGCCGGTGTTCGTCGGCGAACCGGCGCCGCAGGTGGTGGAAGAAGTGGAGGAAGTGGTCGAGGCGCCCGCCCCCCCGCGGCCCCAGTC
>JALVPS010000309.1 GCA_027031685.1 Gammaproteobacteria bacterium
CAACAGCTCGGACCACTCCTGCAGCCGTTTGGCGTCGTCCTCCTCGGCCAGCCGGCGCAGGATGGGGTGGTCGGGATTGATCTCCAGCACCGGCTTGCTGCTGGGCACCTCCTGGCCGGCCTGCTTGAGCAGCTGCTGCATGTACAGGGCCATGTCGTGCTCGTTGAGAACGATGCAGGCAGGGGATTCGGTGAGCCGCTCCGAGAGGCGCACGTCCTCCACCTTGTCGCCCAGGGCCTTCTTGATGCGCTTGGCCAGCTTGGCGGCCTCCTTGCGGGCCTTCTTCCGTTCCTTGTCGGGCTGCTCCTCCCCGCCCTCGATCTTGCCCAGGTCCAGCTCGCCCTTGGCCACGCTCTGGAAGGCCTTGCCGGCGTACTCGCTGACGTGGCCCATGAGCCACTCGTCCACGCGGTCGAACAGCAGCAGCACCTCGATGCCCTTCTTGCGGAACACCTCCAGGTGCGGGCTGTTGCGGGCCGCCTTCCAGGTTTCGGCGGTGATGTAGTAGATCTTGTCCTGGCCCGCCTTCATGCGGCCGATGTAGTCGTCCAGGGAGACATCCTGGGCGTCGTCGTCGTTGTGGGTGGAGGCGAAGCGCAGCAGTCCCAGGATCTGCTCGCGGTTGGCGAAGTCCTCCACCGGGCCTTCCTTGAGCACGCGCCCGAATTCGCGCCAGAAGGCGGCGTACTTGTCCGGCTCGTTCCTGGCCATGCCCTCCAGCAGGCCGAGCACCTTCTTCACCGAACCGGCCCGCATGGAGTCGATGATGCGGTTGCTCTGCAGCAGCTCGCGCGAGACATTGAGGGGCAGGTCGTTGGAGTCGATGACACCGCGCACGAAGCGCAGGTAGCGCGGCATGAGATGCTCGGTGTCCTCCATGATGAACACGCGCTTGACGTACAGCCGCACACCGTGCGCCTGCTTGGGCTCGTACAGGTCGAAGGGGGCATGGCCGGGGATGTACAGCAGGGAGGTGTACTCCAGCTTGCCCTCCACCCGGTTGTGGGTCCAAGCCAGCGGGTCCTCGAAGTCGTGGGCGATGTGCTTGTAGAAGGCCTTGTACTCGTCGTCGCTGATGTCCTTCTTGGGCAGGGTCCACAGGGCGCTGGCCTTGTTGACCTGCTCCCACTCGTCGGTGGGTTTCCCGTCCTCGCCCTCCTTGCGCATCATGATGGGCAGGGGGATGTGGTCGGAGTACTTGCCGATGATGCTGCGCAGCCGCCAGCCGTTGAGGAACTCGTCCTCGCCCTCGCGCAAGTGCAGCACCACCTCGGTGCCGCGCCGCTCACGGGTGACCGGCTCCAGCGTGTACTGGCCGGACTCGGCGTCGGACGACCAGTGCACGCCGGCCTCGGCGGGGGCGCCGGCGCGGCGCGTGTACAGGTCCACCCGGTCGGCGACGATGAACGAGGAGTAGAAACCCACGCCGAACTGGCCGATGAGGTGAGCGTCCCTGGCCTGGTCGCCGCTCAGCTGCTTGAGGAACTCGGCGGTGCCGGACTTGGCGATGGTGCCGATATTCTCGATCACCTCCTCGCGGCTCATGCCAATGCCGTTGTCGCGCACGGTGACGGTGCGCGCCTCCGGGTCGTAGTCCACCTCGATGCGCAACTCACCGTCGCCGGCCATGAGGGAGTCGTCGGACAGGGCCTCGAAGCGCAACTTGTCACAGGCGTCGGAGGCGTTGGAGATCAGCTCGCGCAGGAAGATCTCCTTGTTGGAATACAGGGAGTGGATCATCAGGTGCAGCAGCTGGTTGACCTCTGCCGCAAAGGCCCGCTGTTCGGGCTGCACTGCCGTTTCGCTCATGCCTTACTCTCCTTGGGATGCGTGATTGGCGAAGATCAATGCCGGTCGACGGATGATTGTGGCCGCCGGCGGGCTTTTCAAGCAGGGCGGGCGGCTGCCGGGCGCCACAGCGCGACGTCCGTCACCCCACCCGGCGCGGAATGCGCTTGCCAGGGGGCGGCCCAGCTTCGACACTCAAGTGATGGACGGCGAGAACCTGCTGTTTCACCTGTTCCTCATCTTCTCCGGCGCGGCGGCGCTGGCCACGCTGGCCCTGTTCGCCCGCCAGGCGCTCATCATCGCCTACATCCTGCTGGGCCTGCTGCTGGGCCCGGCCATGCTCAACGCCGTGCCGGACCCGGCCCTCATCGCCCGCATCGCCGACATCGGCATCATCTTCCTGCTCTTCCTGCTGGGCCTGAACCTGCACCCGCAGAAGCTGTTCGCCCTGTTTCGCGGCACGCTGCTGGTGACCACCGCCAGCAGCCTGGTCTTCGCCGCCGTGGGGGCGTCGGTGGCCCTGGTCATGGGGCTGAGCGGGCGCGAGGCGCTGGTGGTGGGGATGGCCATGACCTTCTCCAGCACCATCGTCGGCCTCAAGCTGCTGCCCACCACCGTGCTGCACCACCAGCACACCGGCGAGCTGATCATCTCCATCCTGCTGCTGCAGGACATCGTGGCCATCCTGTGCCTGCTGCTGGTGGAGGTGGGCACACCCGGCGCACTGTCCTCCGGCCTGCGCGTGCTGCTCACGCTGGGTGCCCTGCCGGCCCTGGTGCTGACCACGCGCTGGCTGGAGACGCACCTGGTGGAGCGCCTGTTCCACCGCTTTGGCACCATTCAGGAATACATCTTCCTGCTGGCCATCGGCTGGTGCCTGGGCATCGCCGAGGGGGCGCACCTGCTGGGGCTGTCGGCCGAGATGGGCGCCTTCATCGCCGGCGTGTCCATCGCCGCCAGCCCCATCTCCACCTTCATCGCCGAGCGCCTCAAGCCCCTGCGCGACTTCTTTCTGGTGCTGTTCTTCTTCGCCCTGGGGGCCGGGCTGGACCTGGGCGGCATGGGCGACATCCTGCTGCCGGCGCTGGCACTGGCCGGCGTGCTGCTGGCGCTCAAGCCGTGGGTGTTCCGCTGGCTGCTCATGCGCACCGGCGAGGACGCGGCCCGCAGCCTGGAAGTGGGCGTGCGGCTCGGCCAGCTGAGCGAGTTCTCCCTGCTGATCGCCGTGCTGGCGGCCAGCGAGGGGGTGATCGGGACGCGCGCCGCGCTGCTCATCCAGGCCGCCACGCTGGTCTCCTTCCTCGCCTCGCCCTACCTGATCGTGCTGCGCTATCCCACCCCCATCGCCGTCTCCGAGCGCCTGCGGCGCGATTGACGCCCATACGGCCGGGGCGTTTAAATCGGTCTATTCCCCCACGCGGAGCACACCCATGGCCGACGACTACCTGGACAACTGGCTGGACAGCCTGGATCTCACCGGCCCCGCCGGGGAATTTGCGAGCTTCTGCAAGACCGAGCTGGAACGGCGCCGCAACACCGATCCCGACTACGATCCCGAGCACTACGAGGAGGCCATCCGTCTGGTGCTGCGCAAGCTGGGCTCGCTGGACACGGAAGATCTGAGATGATCATCAACTGCCTGCACGCGGAGAATTTCCTCAAGTACCGCGAACTGGACCTGGACCACCTGCCCGAACGGGGCCTGCTGCTGGTCAGCGGCGCCAACGAGTCGGGCAAGTCCACCATCGGCGAGACCATCTGCTTCGCCCTGTTCGGGCGCACCTTCACCCTGGACGTGGCCGACCCGCACAAACTCATCCGCTGGGGCGAATCGCGCAGCACCGTGGCGCTGGAGTTCACCACCGGTGACGGCACCCGCTACGAGGTGACCCGCTACCTGGACGACGAGGGCACCTACGGCGCGCGCCTGCTGCGCCTGAGCGACGGCGCCGAGCTGGGGCGCGGCCCGGAGGCGGTGGCGCAGCGTCTGGAGGAGCTGCTGCGCTTCGGCTACGAGGCCTTCATCGAATCCTTCTACCTGGCGCAGCGCGAGCTGACCACGCCCCACCCACACAGCGAGACCATCAAGGTCATGGCCGGCATCGCGCCCCTGGCGCGGGTGCGCGCCGAGGTGGAGCAAGAGGCCGAGCAGGAGCGGCACGAAATGGAAGTCACCGTGCAGGACATCACGGATACCCAGGCCGCCCTGGCCGAGCTGGACATCGACCCCAGCTGGCGCGACGAGCTGCAGAACATCCGCGACGCCCTGCGGCTGGAACACACCGAGCAGACGCGCGGTCTCAGCGACCTGGATGCCGCCGTGCGCGACTACCGCGAGGCCCTGCCGCGCCTGCGGCGCGCCCTGCGCCGTGCCCGCCACGCCCGCTGGCTGCTGGTCCTGCTGCTGGCGCCCGCGCTGGCCCTGTGGGGGCTGTGGCTGCTGTACGCACAGTTCCCCGACAGCAGCCTGGCGGAAATCGTCAACCAGTTCCTCAACGGACTGGCAGCGGACTGGAAGGCACGCTGGTGGCCGTGGGTGCTGCCAGCCGCCGCCGGCGCCACCGCACTCAGCGCCCTGGCCTGGCTGCGCGGCTTCCTGCAGACGCGCCGCGCCGAGCGCGAGCGGGCCGAGGTGGACAGGCTGGCCCACCAGCTGGACGAACTGCGGCAGGCCCTGCGCGGCAATCCCCCGCCCCTGCCACCACGCATCGCCCCCCTGCTGGAGCG
>JALVPS010000310.1 GCA_027031685.1 Gammaproteobacteria bacterium
CAGCTCGGCGGGCAGGTCGTCGTAGATGGCCAGCTGGCCGGCGTTGACGATGCCCATGTCCATGCCGGCGCGGATGGCGTGGTAGAGGAACACGGCGTGGATGGCCTCGCGCACCGGGTTGTTGCCGCGGAAGGAGAAGGACACGTTGGACACCCCGCCCGAGACCAGGGCGTGCGGCAGGTGCTGCTTGATCCAGCGTGTGGCCTCGATGAAGTCCACGGCGTAGTTGTTGTGCTCCTCGATGCCGGTGGCGATGGCGAAGATGTTGGGGTCGAAGATGATGTCCTCGGGCGGGAAGGCCAGCTCCTCGGTGAGGATGCGGTAGGCCCGCTCGCAGATCTCGATCTTGCGCTCGAAGGTGTCGGCCTGGCCCTGCTCGTCGAAGGCCATGACGATGACCGCCGCGCCGTACTGGCGGCACAGGCGGGCCTGCTCGCGGAACCGGTCCTCGCCCTCCTTCATGGAGATGGAGTTGACGATGCCCTTGCCCTGGATGCACTGCAGGCCGGCCTCGATGACCTCCCACTTGGAGGAGTCGATCATGATGGGCACGCGGGCGATGTCCGGCTCGGCGGCGATCAGGTTCAGGAAGCGGGTCATGGCCGCCTTGGCGTCCAGCAGGCCCTCGTCCATGTTGACGTCGATGATCTGGGCGCCGTTCTCCACCTGCTGCAGGGCCACCTCCAGGGCGGTCTCGTAGTCGCCCTCCTTGATGAGGCGGCGGAAGCGGGCCGAGCCGGTGACGTTGGTGCGCTCGCCCACGTTGACGAACAGCGAGTCCTCGCCGATGTTGAGCGGCTCCAGGCCGGACAGGCGGCAGGCCACCGGCAGCCGCGGCAGGGCGCGCGGCGCCACGCCCTGCACGGCCTCGGCCATGGCGCGGATGTGCTCGGGGGTGGTGCCGCAGCAGCCGCCGACGATGTTGAGAAAGCCCGCCTCGGCCCACTCGCGGATGTGGGCGGCCATGGCCTCCGGGCCCAGGTCGTATTCGCCGAACTCGTTGGGCAGGCCGGCGTTGGGGTGGGCGGAGACGTAGGTCTCGCTGACCCGGCTCAGCTCCTCCACGTACTGGCGCAGCAGGTCCGGTCCCAGGGCGCAGTTGAGGCCGAAGGACAGCGGCTCGGCATGGCGCAGGGAATTGTAGAAGGCCTCCGTGGTCTGCCCGGACAGGGTGCGCCCCGACTGGTCGGTGATGGTGCCGGAGATCATGATGGGCAGCTCGACCCCGTCCTCGGCGAACACCTGGCGGATGGCGAACACCGCCGCCTTGGCGTTGAGGGTGTCGAAGATGGTCTCGATCATGAGCAGATCGACACCGCCGGCGATGAGCGCCCGCGCCGACTCCATGTAGTTGTCCACCAGCTCCTGCCAGGTGACGTTGCGGAAGCCGGGGTCGTTGACGTCCGGCGAGATGGACAGGGTGCGGCTGGTGGGGCCCAGGATGCCGGCCACGAAGCGCGGCCGCTCCGGCGTGCTGTGGGCGTCCGCCGCGGCGCGCGCCAGCCGGGCCGCCGCCTCGTTCAGCTCCGGCACCAGGTCCTGCATGTCGTAGTCGGCCTGGGAGATGCGCGTGGCGTTGAAGGTGTTGGTCTCGATGATGTCGGCGCCGGCCGCCAGGTATTCCTCGTGGATGCCGCGGATCACGTCCGGCCGGGTGAGCACCAGCAGGTCGTTGTTGCCCTGCACGTCGGTGTGCCAGTCGGCGAAGCGCTCGCCGCGATAGTCGGCCTCGCCCAGCCTGTGGCGCTGGATCATGGTGCCCATGGCGCCGTCGAGCAGCAGGATGCGCTCGCGCAGGGCGTCGATCAGCAGGGAGCGGCGGTCGGGATTCGGCATGGATGCGGCGTGGTTCGCGTGAAACTGCCGGATTATACGGGATCGGGCGGGCGCGCCGGTGAACGGCCGCACATTTGTGGGGCCGCGGGGATACCGGACAAGAACGGTGGAGGGGCGAAGCCCGGAAGCCCGTCACTCAATACCGCCACCGGCCCTTTCATCCCCAGGCAAGGGGAATCTGTCAGGGGTCATTGCCCCGTGCCCGGTCAATCGAAACTCCGCCCCTCGCCCGCTTCCTCGTGGGTGACGCCGTCTCGGATGTGGTAGATGCGCTTGAAGGTGGGGATGATCTTCTCGTCGTGGGTGACCACGATGATCGCGGTCTGGTAGCGCCGGGCCATGTCGTTGAGGATGCGGATCACGGCCATGGCGCGCTGCGAGTCCAGCGGCGCGGTGGGCTCGTCGGCGAGGATCACCGGCGGGCGGTTGACCAGCCCCCGGGCGATGGCCACGCGCTGCTGTTCGCCGCCGGATAGCTGGGAGGGCATGGCGCGGGCGCGGTGCTGCACGTCCAGGGCGGTGAGCAGCTCCAGCACGCGGGCACGCGCCTTGTCATTGGGCGCGCCGGCCAGCATCGGCAGCAGCGCCACGTTGTCGGTGACATCGAGAAAGGGAATGAGATAAGGCGCCTGGAACACGAAGCCGATCTTGTCGCGGCGCAGCGCGCGCAGGTCGCGCACCTTCCAGCCGTCGTCGTAGATCACCTCGTCGCCCAGCAGCATGCGCCCGGCGGTGGGGTCGATCACCGCGCCCAGGCACTTGAGCAGGGTGCTCTTGCCGGAGCCGGACGGGCCGATCAGCCCCACCACCTCGCCGGGCGCCACCGTCATGTTGACCTCCCGCAGCGCCAGCACCGCGGTGTCGCCCTCGCCGTAACGCTTGGAGAGCCCCTCGATACGAATACCCTTGCCCGCCATCTCAGCCTCCGATGGCCTCGGCCGGATCGACCTTCAGCGCCAGGCGGATCGCCACCAGGCTGGCGACGACGCAAATGAACATCACGGCGAAGAAGCCGGCGACGGAATCGGCCGGCATCAGCAGCACATACTTGGGAAAGTGCGGCGCGGCGAAGGTGGCCGCGATCTTGCCCACCACGAAGCCGATGGCGCCCAGGGCCAGGGCCTGGAGCAGGATCATCTTGGCGATGGTGCGGTTGCGGGTGCCGATGAGCTTGAGCACTGCGATCTCGCGGATCTTGTCCATGGTCAGCGTATAGATGATGAAGGCGACGATGGCGGCGCTCACCACGGCGAGGATCACCAGAAACATGCCGATCTGCTTGGCCGAGGTGGCGATCAGCTTGCCGATGAGGATCTGCTCCATCTGCGCGCGGTCGTAGACGGTCAGTCGCTTCCAGCGCCGGATCGGCTCGACGACCGCCTCCGGCGCATGTCCCGGCTGGATGCGCACCAGGATGGCGTTGACATAGTTGTTGGTGGTCTGCGAGGCGAGCACCGCCTCCAGCAGCCCCGGCACATTGGGCCGGTTGAACGCCGGGTTGGCCTTGGTGCGGCGACGCTGCATCAGAATGGCGTCGTTGTCCTTGAGGAACTGCGCCTCCTGGGCGTCCTTGAGGGGAATGAACACCATGGGATCGCCGCTGGAGGAGACCATGCGGCGGGTCAGTCCCACCACCCTGTACTGGTTGCGGCGGATCCTCAGCACGTCGCCCAGGCGAAAGCCGGTGGCGATGTCGGCCACCGCCTCGTAATGACCGCGGGTGATCTGCCGCCCCGCGACCAGATGCGGCGGCCAGCCCGGATCGCCGGGACTGCCGGCCATGATGCCCACCACCAGGGCACGCACGTCCCGCCGCCCATGCCGCACCTGCATGGTGAGATAGGTGACATTGGACGCGGCGGCCACGCCGGGCATGGCGCGAATGCCGCGCCACAGGTCGTCGTAGACGCTGGAGGACTCGGCATAGGGGCCGAGGGTGTCGCGCTGCACCACCCACAGGTCGGCACCGCTGTTATCGAGCAGGGCCTTGCCGTCGGCGACCATGCCGCGATACACCCCCGCCATGGTCAGGGTGACCCCGATCAGCAGCCCCAGTCCGATCCCGGTGAAGACGAACTTGCCCCAGGTATGGAGGATGTCGCGTCCGGCCAGGCTGATCATGACTTCACACCCGGAATCCGCTCGACCACATGGATGCGGCTATGGGCGTTCAGCGGCCTTTCGCTGTACAGGACGATACGCTGCCCCGCCTCCAGTCCATCGAGCACCTGCACCCGGCCCTCGAGATCGCTGCGTCCGATCTCCACCCGCACGAAGCGCAGGCCATCGTCGGTCAGCACCCAGACGCCGCGCCAGCCGTCGACCTCGCGGATCGCGGCATTGGGGATCACCGGGCGGGCCGGCAAGGGCGGCAGGGACACCGTCACCTCCGCCAGCTCGCCCAGCGGCGGCATCGGCCGGGGCACCTGCTCGAACACGATCTTGGCCAGCATCTCCTGGGTCACGGCATCGGCCAGCGGCTCCACGCGCAGCACCCGCCCCGCAAAGCGCCGGTCATGGCGCGAACGCAGGCGCACCCGGGCGGACAGATCGGCGGCCAGTCCCTGGGCGCTGATCTGGTCGAAACGCGCATCCACCCACAGGGTGGCCGGATCGATCACCTCCACCACCGCCTGGCCGGCCATCACGGCGGTGCCGGGGTTGGCGTCCCGCGCCA
>JALVPS010000311.1 GCA_027031685.1 Gammaproteobacteria bacterium
CCAGCCTGGACGGGCTGTACAACGCCCTGCTGGGGGCGGCCGAGGTGACGCACGCCGAGTGCGAGGCGCCGGCGGCGGTTGTGGAGGCGCTGCTGGACGATCTCAACACGCCGCTGGCCATGGCCGCTCTGCACGAGGGTGCGCGGGCCCTCAACAAGGCGCGCGCCGAGGCCGACAAGGCGCGTCACAAGGGCGAGCTGCTGGCCGGCGGCGCCCTGCTGGGGCTGCTGCAGCAGGACCCGCAGGCCTGGTTTCGCTGGACGCCGCCGCGCGCCGGGGGGCTCGGCGACGCGGAGATCGAGCGCCTGCTGGCCGAACGGCAGGCGGCCCGCCAGGTCAGAGACTTTGCCCGCGCCGACGCCATCCGCGACCGGCTGGAGGCGGCCGGCATCGTGCTGGAGGACGGCCCGCAGGGCACCCGCTGGAAGCGGGCCGGCTGAGCGATCCACAACGGAGGACCGATCATGCGTCACATCGTACCGATCCTCGTCACCGCCCTGGTGTGCGCCGTGCTGGCTGCCTGCGCCACCTCGCCCACCGGGCGCAAGCAGCTCATCCTGCTGCCCGAGGACCAGATGGCCGAGCTGGGCATCGCCTCCTTCCGGGAGATGAAAAAGAAGCAGCCGGTGGCGGAGGATCCGCGCGCCAACCGCTACGTGCGCTGCGTGGCGGAGGCCATCGTCGGCGTGCTGCCGGCCAAATGGCGGCGGAAGAAGTGGGAAGTGGTGGTGTTCAAGGACAAGACGCCCAACGCCTTCGCCCTGCCGGGCGGCAAGATCGGCGTGCACACGGGCATGCTCAAGGTGGCCGCCAACGCCGACCAGCTGGCGGCGGTCATCGGCCACGAGGTGGGCCACGTGCTGGCCCGCCACGGCAACGAACGCCTGTCGCAGAACATGGCCGCCCAGGCCGGCCTGGCGGTGACCGCCGCCCTGCTGGGCGGCTCGCCGGAGAAGCGCCAGCGCACCCTGGCCCTGCTGGGGGTGGGCACGCAGTTGGGCATCCTGCTGCCCTTCAGCCGCCGCCAGGAGAGCGAGGCGGACGCGATTGGCCTGGAGCTGATGGCCAAGGCCGGTTTCGACCCGCGCGAGGCGGTGCAGCTGTGGCGCAACATGACCCGTGCCAGCCACGGCGGCAAGCCGCCCGAGTTTCTCTCCACCCACCCGGCGGACGCCACCCGTATCCGCAATCTGCAGAAACTCATGCCGAAGGCCCTGACCCTGTTCCGCCAGGCGCGCGCCGCCGGGCGCCACCCGGACTGCGACCGGCTGCGGCCGCCGGTGACCGCTATCGGAGACTGAGCCCCAGCAGCCGGCCTATCGGCAGTTGGACAGCAGGCTGCCCATAAAGCCCATGGCGTCGCCCGGGTGGGGCAGGGGCATGCCGGCCCAGGGCGCGCTGCCCTCCTTGATGCGCAGAAAGTATTCGGCCCACTGCAGGGGGCGGGGCAGGCCACCGTACTGCCGGCGCAGCCGCTCCAGCTCGGCCACCAGGGCGCGGTCGCACAGGGCGTTGCCGAAGCCGCGCCGCCCGGTGCACAGGTCGTGGCGCATGCAGGCGGCGTCGAAGGCATCCACTGGTGGCGGGAAGGTGCCCGGCGGCGGGTAGTCGATGCCACACCAGTTGCCGTACAGGGGCATGCACTTGAAGAAGGCCTGGGCCGCGGCGGGCAAGGCCAGGCCCAGCAGCAGGAGCAAGGGGATGAATCGTCGGGATCGTGCCATGGCGGGCCTCCGTGGGGTGGGGAGCATGTTCAGGCGGCCGGCGCCTGCTCTTCCAGTTGCAGGATGCGGTGCCACTGCTCGGGCGTGACCGGCATGATGGACAGCCGGTTGCCCCTGCGCAGCAGGGGCATGTCCGCCAGCTCGGGAATGGTCTTCAGCTCGCGCAGGGTGATGGGGCGCCTGAGCTTGCGCACGAAGCGCACGTCCACCCGGTACCAGCGCGGGTTGGCCGGGTCGCTCTTGGGGTCGTAGTACTTCTCGTTGGGGTCGAAGGCGGTATCGTCCGGATAGCCCTCGCTGACGATCTCCATGATGCCCACGATGGCCGGCTCCTTGGTGTTGGAGTGGTAGAAGAAGGCCAGGTCGCCGGGCTTCATCTGGTCGCGGATCATGTTGCGCGCCTGGTAGTTGCGGATGCCGTCCCAGTAGTCGGTGCTGGCCTTTTCCAGGTCGTCGATGCCGTACACGTCCGGTTCCGATTTCATCAGCCAGTGGTTCATGGGCGCCTCTCAGGCCGGCAGCTCGGCCGGGTCCAGCTCGTCCAGTTGCAGGGCCTCGGTGAGGGGCCGGCCGTCGAACAGGACGCGCCCCTCGCGCAGGGTCAGCCGCCCCTGGCAGAACCAGCGCACCGCCAGGGGGTAGATGACGTGCTCGGTGCGCAGCACGTCGGCGGCCAGGGAGGCCGGGTCGTGGTGCGCCTGCACGGGCAGGCGCGATTGCAGGATCACTGGCCCGCCGTCCAGCTCCTCGGTGACGAAGTGGATGCTGGCGCCGTGCTCCGTCTCGCCGGCGGCCAGGGCGCGGGTGTGGGTGTCCAGGCCGCGGAAGCGGGGCAGGCGCGAGGGGTGGATGTTGAGCAGGCGGCCGGCGTAGCGGGCCACGAAGCCCGGCGTGAGGATGCGCATGAAGCCGGCCAGGCACACCAGGTCCGGCCGCCAGGCGTCGATGGCCTCTGCCAGGGCGGCGTCGAAGCGTTCGCGGTCGGGGTAGGCAGTGTGGTCCACCACGGCCGTGGGGATGCCGGCGCGGGCCGCGCGCTGCAGGCCGCCGGCTTCGGGACGGTTGGAGATGACGCCCACGATGCGGCCGGGGATGTCGCCGCGGGCGGTGGCGTCGATGAGGGCCTGCAGGTTGGTGCCGCCGCCGGAGATCAGCACCACGATGCGGCAGTCGCCGGCGCTCATGACAGGAAGCGCACCTCCGGCCGCTCCGCCTCGCAGCGGGCCACGTCGCCGATCACCCAGCAGGCGATACCGGCCTCGCCCAGCAAGGCCTCCACATCGGCCAGTTCGCTGGGCGGCACGATGGCCACCATGCCGATGCCGCAGTTGAAGGTGCGCAGCATCTCCTCGCGCGCGATGCGGCCCTGCTCGGCCAGCCAGCCGAACACCGGCGGCCACGGCCAGCTGCGCGTGTCCACCACGGCGCGCGTGTGGGGCGGCAGCACGCGCGGCAGGTTCTCGGTGAGCCCGCCGCCGGTGATGTGCGCCAGGGCATGGATGACGCTGCCCTGCAGCACCCGCAGCAGGGGCTTGACGTAGATGCGGGTGGGCGCCAGCAGCGCCTCGCCCAGGGTGCCGCCGTCCAGGGGCTGGTCGAGGTCGGCGCCGCTCACCGCCAGCACCTTGCGGATGAGGGAGTAGCCGTTGCTGTGCGGGCCGCTGGAGGCCAGTCCCAGCAGCAGGTCGCCGGAGCCCACCCGATGGCCGTCCAGGATGCGCGACTTCTCCACCAGGCCCACGGTGAAGCCGGCCAGGTCGTAGTCGCCGGCACCGTACATGCCGGGCATCTCGGCCGTCTCGCCGCCGATGAGGGCGGCGCCGGCCTGCACGCAGCCCTCGGCGATGCCGCGGATCACGTTGCTGGCCACGTCCACGTCCAGCCGGCCGGTGGCGTAGTAGTCCAGGAAGAACAGCGGCTCGGCGCCGCTCACCACGATGTCGTTCACGCACATGGCCACCAGGTCGATGCCGATGCCGTCGTGGCGGCCGGTCTCGATGGCCAGCTTGAGCTTGGTGCCCACGCCGTCGGTGCCGGCCACCAGCACCGGCTCGCGATAGTCCTGCCAGGGCAGCTGGAACAGCCCCCCGAAGCCGCCCAGCCCGGCCAGCACCTCGGGACGGCGGGTGCGCTCCGTCCAGGGGCGGATGCGTTCCACGAGGGCGTGGCCGGCGTCGATGTCGACTCCGGCGTCCTTGTAGCTGAGCCCTCCGGCCTGGTCGTCGGACATGGGATGTTCTCGGGGCGGGGAATGGCCGTCGATGGTAGCCGCGCGCCGCGGGGCTGTAAACACGGGCCTGTGGTATCTTTCAGCGATTCGGAGCGACACCTTCGACATGCACGACAACCATACCAACGGGGCATGGGGCAGGGAGGAGGGCGGCGCGGCCCGCCAGGCCTGGTGGCCATGGCTGGTGCTGCTGATCCTGCTGCTGGCGCCCGCGGCCGGCGCCGAGACCTATACCGCGGAGGTGTTGGTCACGGCGCGGGACGCGGCAGCGGAGGAGGCCGGCCTGCGCCGTGCCCTGACCCAGACCCTCACCGCCCTCACCGGTGATGCGCGGCTGGCGCAGGGGCCCGTGGGCCGGGCGCTGGGCGAGCGCCTGGAGGAATTTCTCAGTGAATACCGGTATGAGCCGGCCGACGCGGACCACTGGCGGCTGATGGCGGTATTCGACCAGGGCGCGCTGCTGGCGGCCCTGCGCGAGCAGGGCGTGGCCGTGCGCCCGCGCCTGCAGGAGGAGCTCCTGGTG
>JALVPS010000312.1 GCA_027031685.1 Gammaproteobacteria bacterium
CCCGCCCGTCCTCCACGCCCTCGAGGCGCGCCGCCCCCGCACCCGCTACCGAGTCACCGTTCCCACTCACCTCTTCGCCATCCTCAAACGCCTCCTGCCCGACCGGGCGCTGGACGGAATATTGCGCCGGGCGGGGAGTTGAGCAGGGTGCGGGGGTGGTTCGTCGCGCGGCGGAAGGTTGCCGAGCGGGGTTCTCTGAGGGGCGGGTTGGGCTGTGTCCGGTCCCGGATGCCCACTCCGGCGGGTGGCCGGGGTGGCGGCACGGATCGGGGCATGGTGGTGGCATCGGGATGGAGGCGCCAGACAGGCCCGTGGGGGGGCCTATACTCAGATCAGTACCGCCTCGCAAACCGATGCGTCTGGGGAATGAACATGACAAAAGACATCACCGTTCCTGATGAGCCCAGGGTGATCACGCCGAAGGAGGCGTGGGAGCTGAAGCAGAACACACCGTCCGCGCTGCTGGTGGACGTGCGTTCGTCGATGGAATTCCTGATGATCGGGCATCCGGTGGGGGCGGTGCACATCCCTTGGATGGACGAGCCGGACTGGACGCCCAATCCGCGCTTCGTGCGGCAGGTGCGGGAGCTGTTGCTGGGCGGGGTGATCTGTGTGGACGGCAGTTGCCCGCCGGTGATGCTCATCTGTCGCAGCGGCAAGCGCTCGCTGGAGGCGGGGCGGGTGCTGCTGGAAAACGGCGTTCGCAATGTGTTCAACATCAAGGATGGTTTCGAGGGGCCGCTGGACGAACAGCACCATCGCAGCACCATTGCCGGCTGGCGCTACGAGGGCCTGCCCTGGGAGCAGTGCTGAGCGGAGGTACGCTCAGTGTGCCGGCTGGGGGTTGCCCGGCGGGGCGAGGTCGTAGGCGCAGCGGAAGCCGATGGAGCCGTACACGGCCTGGCCGCTCTCGGGCGGTTTGACGTTGCGGAAGCTGCTGCGCAGGTTGGGCGGGTCTTCGTCCCAGCTGCCGCCGCGCACCACTTTTTGCCGGCCACTTTCGGGGCCCTTCAGCTCGCGCCGTGCGTAGCGGGTGGTGAGGGCGTCCCTGGCGTACCAGTTGGCGGTCCACTCGCCGGCGTTGCCGTGCATGTCGTACAGGCCGAGGGGGTTGGGCGGGCGGCTGCCCACCGGCCAGGTGTGGTCCTCGCCGCAGCCGTCGTGCTCGTCGCCGGCGCTGCCGGTGGTCACGCCGTCGTCGAGGATGGCCTCCTTGCAGGTGACGCGGTCGCCCCAGGGGTAGGGGGTGGTGGTGCCGGCGCGGGCGGCCTTTTCCCATTCGGCCTCATAGGGCAGGCGGCCGCCCACCCAGCCGCAGTATTGCTGCGCCTGATGCCAGTCCACGCAGTTGATGGGATGGCGCTCGCGGCCGGGCGCGCCCAGGTTGCAGTACTTGTTGCGCTGGTGGTCCTTGGGCCGGCTGCAGCGGCCGGCCGCGATGCAGGCGGCGTAGTGGGCCACGGTCACCTCATGGCGGTCGATGTCGAAGGCCGGCACGTGCACGGTCACGCCGCCCGGCGGGCCCTCGTCCTTGTCGCAGTGCGCATCACCTTTTGAGCAACCCATCTGGAAAGGGCCGGCCGGCACCCGCACCCGGTCGGGTTTGGGTGGTGCGGCGGACAGGGCCAGGGGGAGCAGGGCGGCGAGCAGCAGCAGGCGGGTCGGGCGCATGGGGTTCTCCTTTGGTGGTGGCGTGGTCATGGGCGCTCGTTGTCGGGCCACAGGGCGGCGAAGGCGGCGGCGCGGGCGGCGATGTCGGGCACGTCCCACAGGGCGCTGATGACGGCCAGCAGGTCGGCACCGGCGGCCAGCAGGGGGGCGGCGTTGTCCAGGGTGATGCCGCCGATGGCGCACAGCGGGGCGCGGCCGCGGAAGCGCTGCAGCAGGGCGGGCGTGGCGCGCACAGCGTGGGGCTTGGTGGGGGAGGGGTGGAAGCTGCCAAAGGCCAGGTAGTCGGCGCCGGCGGCCAGGGCGGCCTCGGCCCGCGCCGGCTCGTTGTAGCAGGAGACGCCGATGAGGGCATCCGCGCCCAGGGCGGCGCGCGCCTCGGCGATGTCCGGGTCGTCACGCCCCAGATGCACGCCGGCGGCGCCCACGCGGGCGGCCAGGGCCACGTCGTCGTTGATGATGAGCGGCACGCCGTGTTCGGCGCACAGCGCCGCCAGGTCGGCGGCCTCCCGCTGACGGCGCGCGGCATCGCCGGACTTGTCGCGGTACTGCACCAGCCGGGCGCCGCTGTGCAGGGCGGCCGCCACCTGCCGGCGCAGGGCGGCGCTGTCGCCGCCGCTGTCGCGGGTGATGGCGTACAGGCCGCGCAGGGGACGCTCAGGGGCCGTCATCGCGTGTCCAGTACAGGCGGTGGGGGATGAGCTGGCCCATGCCCAGGCGGCGGGCGTGGCGCAGCGTCTCCCAGGTGTAGCGCTGCGCCTCGGCCACCGCGCCTAGGGGCTCCATGCCCTGGGCCAGCAGTCCGGCGCAGGCGGCGGCCAGGGTACAGCCGGAGCCGTGATAGCGCTCCGGCAGGCGCGGCCAGCGCCATTCCTCCAGCTTGCGGTGGTTGCCGTACAGCACGTTGACCACCTCCGGCGTGGGCTCGTGGCCGCCGGTGACCAGCACCAAGTCGCAGCCGCGCTCCAGCAGGGCCATGGCGCAGGCCTCCGGGCTGTCGGCCCCGTCCGCCAGGGCGAAGGCCTCCAGGCCGTTGGGCGTGAGCAGGGTGGTCTGGGGCAGCAGCAGGGTGACGATGGCGTCGCGCGTGTTGGCGTCATGCAGGGGCGTGCCGCCGCCGGCCGCGCTCACCGGGTCCAGCACCACCGGCAGGTCGGGGTAGTCGCGCAGGATGGAATGGATGGCCTCCACGACGCCCACCGAGGCCAGGGCGCCGATCTTCACGCAGCGCGCCGGCATGTCCTCCAGTACGGCGCGCACCTGTTCGATGAACAGGTCGGTGGCCACCGGCTGCACCGCCAGCACGTCGCTGGTGGTCTGCACGGTGAGGCAGGTGGCCACGGCGGCGGCGTGGGCGCCCATGCTGGCCACGGCCTCGATGTCGGCCTGCAGGCCGGCGCCGCCGGTGGGGTCCAGGCCGCTCAGGCAGAGCACGATGGGGGTGATGGCTTTGCTCTCCGGCATGGCGTGGGGGCTCGCTGCGTGGGGTGATGATGGGCAACCATTGTAGCACCGGGGGCACCCTGTCCCGCCGGGCCGGGGGCGGTAGAATGGGGCCATTCCCATACACCCCGAGACACCGATGAAGAGTTACATGTGCATCGTCTGCGGATTCATCTACAACGAGGCCGAGGGCCTGCCCGATGAGGGTATCCCCCCTGGCACGCGCTGGGAGGACATCCCCATGAACTGGGTGTGCCCCGAGTGCGGCGCCTCTAAGGACGATTTCGAGATGGTGGAGGTCTGAACGGACCGCCCTCCGCGGACTTCCCCGACAGCCCGGCCTTGCGCCGGGCTTTTTGCTGGTGCGCCCAGCGTGGGCGCACCCCTGCGGGTGGAGGCTCTTTCCTGGCCCGGCTCCGCAGCGCCGGGAATTCCTCTTCCCGCCAGTGCGCCACCTGCGCCTCATCCTGCTGGTGGGCCTTGTGTTTGGGCCGCTGCGGGGTGAAGCCCAGGTTGCGCAGCAAGCGCCATACCGACACCTCGCTCAGCGACACACCCAGCGTCTCACGGATCAGGGCGCGCACCAGCCAGGCCAGCTGCTTCGTATCCAGCCTGGGCTGGCGGCCCGGGACCGGCCTGGCCTCGAGGGCCTCCCAGCTGCCCTTGTGGTACTTCTGCATCCAGCGATAGACCGTGGCCCGGCTCATGCCCAGCCCCCTGGCCAATTCCTCCGGGTCTTCACCGTCCAGCACCCGCTCTACGGTGCGGATGCGCAATGCCTCCAGCGTCTTGTGATCCAGCTTGCGACCGTCGTATTTGCGTTTGCATTTCATGCAGGTGATTCTACAATAGTTTTTTGCCTACGAAATTTTTACCACCTTCGTACACTCTTTCCCGGACCAACCCGACCTCTCCTGACTCCCCATCAACTTCATCTCCCCCGGACGGAGGGAGAGGACCGGGGTGAGGGGGGGCACCCTTGCCGTATAATTCGGGTGCTAACCGGCAATGAGCGCGCAGAGCCCGGCATGGCGCAGCCTAACCCAACACGCCTGTTGCGTCGCAGGCGTGGCCGGGCGCGCCTCAATAAGCGCAGATATGCGCAAGATGTCGTGCAATAATGTGAACTTTCCCACAGAACGGCGTGGATTATTGAGTGATAGAATGGGTAGTGCTATACGGCGGCAGTGTTTATAGTGCTATACGGCGAAGGCGATGCCGTATAGCACGGGAGTCTGTATAATCAACTGTTAGCGCACAAGGAGAAAGCTGATGGGATATGCTCGAATATTCTGGATAAACGAAAAACCAATCCGGCGTTATTTAGCTGAAAACGACAAAGATGATAAATTTTTTCAGGAGAT
>JALVPS010000313.1 GCA_027031685.1 Gammaproteobacteria bacterium
TGCGTGGCAAGACCACCATCACCGACCTGATGGTGATCGTCACCGGCACCTCCACCCGCCACGTCAAGGCGCTGGCCGACTCGGTGGTGCACAAGGCCAAGCAGGCCGGCGTGCAGCCGTTGGGCACCGAGGGCGAGCGCGCCATGGAGTGGATCCTGGTGGATCTCAACGACGTGGTGGTGCACGTCATGCTGCAGGAGGTGCGCGACTTCTACAATCTGGAAAAGCTGTGGGCCACCACCGTGCCGGCCGCCGGCGTGGCCGGTGGCGCCTCCTGAGCGGTGCGCCTCCGGCTGGTGGCGGTGGGCCAGCGCATGCCGGACTGGGTGCAGCAGGGCTACCGCGAGTACGCCCGCCGCCTGCCCCGTGAGTGTTGCCTGGAACTGATCGAGATCCCCGCCGAGGCGCGCGGCCGCAAGGCCGACCTGGCGCGCCTGCTGCGCCGCGAGGGCGAGCGCCAGTTGGCCGCCGTGCCGCGCGGTGACCGGGTGGTGGCCCTGGACGTGGCTGGCCAGCCCTGGGACACGCCGCGCCTGGCCGGGCAGCTGGCGCGCTGGCTGGCGGACGGGCGCGACGTGAGCCTGCTGGTGGGCGGTCCGGAGGGGCTGGCGCCGGCCTGCCTGGCCCGCGCCGAACAGCGCTGGTCGCTATCGCCCCTCACCTTGCCCCATCCCCTGGTGCGGGTGGTGGTGGCCGAGGCCCTGTACCGCGCCTGGAGCCTGCTGCGCAACCACCCCTACCACCGTGGCGGATGATCCGATCCCCATGCCAGAAAATAAATGAAAAACAGTATGTAACCAACTGACAAATGAGAGAAAAAAATCAAATCGTACTGGCCTCGGCCTCGCCCCGCCGGCGTGCCCTGCTGGCGCAGTTGGGCTTGGCCGTCACCGTGTACCCGGCGACGGTGGACGAGACGCCCGCCGCTGGCGAACCGCCCACCCGCTATGTGGAGCGCCTGGCGCGCGAGAAGGCCCTGGCGGTGGCCGCCGGGCACCCCGGGCGCATCGTGCTGGGGGCCGACACGGCGGTGGTGCTGGATGGCGAGCTCCTGGGCAAGCCGCGTGACGAGCGCCACGCCTTCGACATGCTGAGCCGCCTCATGGGACGCTGGCACGAGGTGCTGACGGCGGTGTGTGCCGTGCGCGAGGGGGCACGCCACGAGCGGGTGGCCGCCACCCGCGTGCGCCTGCGCCTCATCGAGCCGGCGGAGATGGCCGCCTACTGGGCCAGCGGCGAGCCCGCCGACAAGGCCGGCGCCTACGCCATCCAGGGCCTGGGCGCCATCTTCGTGGAGCGCATCGAGGGCAGCTACTCGGCGGTCATGGGCCTGCCGTTGTTCGAGACCGCCGCGCTGCTGGCCGAGCTGGGCTGCCCCGTGCTGGCGCCCCGGCCCGACGGCTGCGCATCGGCATGACCAATATCAGCACCGAGGTGCTCATCAACGTCACGCCCCAGGAGACGCGCGTGGCCATCGTCGAGAACGGCGTGCTGCAGGAGGTGGCCATCGAGCGCTCGCGGCGGCGCGGCCTGGTGGGCAATGTGTACAAGGGCAAGGTGTGCCGCGTGCTGCCGGGCATGGAGGCGGCCTTCGTGGACATCGGCCTGGAGAAGGCCGCCTTCCTGCACGCCTCGGACGTCATCGCCGAGACGCGCGACGAGCAGGCCGAGCCGGCCAACCACCACCCGCGCTCCATCTCTGCCCTGCTGCAGGAGGGGCAGAGCGTGCTGGTGCAGGTGGTCAAGGACCCGCTGGGCAGCAAGGGCGCGCGCCTCACCACGCAGATCACCATCCCTTCCCGCTACCTGGTGCTCATGCCCTATGGCAGCAACATCGGCGTCTCCAGCCGCATTGAGGAGTCCGCCGAGCGCGAGCGGTTGCGCGGCCTGGTGGAGCGCCTGCGCGGCGAGCGCGAGCACGGCTTCATCCTGCGCACCGCCGCCGAGGGCGTGTCGGAGGACGAGCTGCGCCAGGACATCGAGTTCCTGTACCGGGTGTGGAACCGCATCCTGGAGCGGGAGCGCAGCAGCCAGCCGGGCGCCTGCGTGTACTGCGACCTGCCGCTGGTCAAGCGCACCCTGCGCGACATGGTGGGCGTGGAGTGCGACCGCGTGCTGGTGGACTCGCGCGAGACCTGCCGCGAGCTGACCGAGTTCGTGGAGAGCTACGTGCCGGAGATGGCCGGCAAGGTGTCGCACTACACCGGTGAGCGGCCCATCTTCGAGCTGTACAACGTGGAGGACGAGATACTCAAGGCCCTGGAGCGCAAGGTGCTGCTCAAGTCCGGTGGCCACCTCATCTTCGACCAGACCGAGTCCATGACCACCATCGACGTCAACACCGGCGGCTTCGTGGGCTCGCGCAACCTGGAGGAGACCATCTTCAAGACCAACCTGGAGGCGGCCCACGCCATCGCCCGCCAGCTGCGCCTGCGCAACCTGGGCGGCATCATCATCATCGACTTCATCGACATGCTGGAGCCGGAGCACCGCCGCCAGGTGCTGCGCGCCCTGGAGAAGGCGCTGGAGAAGGACCATGCGCGCAGCCAGGTGTGCGACGTCTCGCCCCTGGGCCTGGTGGAGATGACCCGCAAGCGCACCCGCGAGAGCCTGGAGCACACCCTGTGCGAGCCCTGCCCCTACTGCAACGGCAAGGGCTACATCAAGACCGCCGAGACGGCCTGCTACGAGCTGTTTCGCGAGATCCTGCGCGAGGCACGCCAGTACGACGCGCGCGAGCTGCTGGTGCTGGCCTCACAGGAGATCGTCGACCTGCTGCTGGACGAGGAATCGGCCAGCCTGGCCGAGCTGCAGCAGTTCATCGACATCCCCATCACCTACCAGGTCGAGACCCAGTACACCCAGGAGCAGTTCGACGTCGTGCCGGTGTGAGGCCGGGCGGCGTCATCCCCGATCATGCGTCTCATCCTGTTGCGCGGCATCTCCCTCGGCTGGCGCCTGCTGGCCGGGCTGCTGGTGGCGGGTGCCCTGCTGCTGGTGGCGGCGCGCCTGGCCCTGCCCCTGGCCGAGGACTACCGCCAGGCCATCACCGCCTTCGTGTCGCGGCACATTCCCCAGGAGCTGGCCGTGGGGCGCATTGAGACGGGCTGGCGCGGGCTGGCGCCGCGCCTGGTGCTGCACGGGCTGACCCTGCGCGACCCGGCCAGCGGTGAGCGGCTGCTGGCCTTCCGGCGGCTGGAGGTGGTGCTGGACCCGTGGCTGTCGCTGCGCAACGGGCGCCTCACGGCGCGCCGCGTGCTGCTGGCCGGCACCCGTCTGGACGTGCTGCGTGACGCCGAGGGCCGCATCCGCCTGCGTGGCTTCCGGCCCGGCCGGGCCCGTCTGCTGCGCCGGGTGCTGCGCTACCTGGACGATGTATCTGGCACCCGCCTGCGCCTGCAGGACGTGGCCGTCAACTGGCAGGACGCGCGCTGGCAGCGCAACCTGCATGTGCGGCTCGACCGCCTCGACCTGTGCCTGGACGACGAGCGGCTGGCCGTGCGCGGCGGCATCGCCCTGCGTGATGCCCCGGAGGCCACGCTGGCCTTCGTGGCGCGCCTGGACGGGCCGCTGGAACGGCCTACGGTCGTGCATGGCTGGCTGCAGCTGGCGGGCTTCCCGCTGGCCGCCCTGCCGGCGCCGTCGCCGGCAGGGTTGGCCCCGCGTGGCGAGCTGAGCGGCGAGCTGTGGGGCGACTGGCGGCCGGGCGGTGCGGTCCATCTGCTGGGCGAGCTGAGTGGACGCGCCTTGGGCTGGCGGGGGGGCGGTGGCCCGGTGACGGTGGCCGACTGGCTGCACACCCGCCTGCGGGCGCGCGGCGACCGCCACGGCTGGCGCCTGGACCTGGACCACACCCGCCTGCGCCGCGCCGGGGCGGACTGGGACCTGGGTGGCCTCAGCCTGGCCCACGACCGCGCCCGCGGCGGGTGGCAGGGCTGGCTGGGACGGCTGGACCTGGCCCAGGCCACTGCCCTGCTGCTGGACCTGCCGGCGGCGCACCGGACGCCGTTGCAGAGGTGGCTCGACCTGCGCCCGCAAGGCGTGTTGCGTGATCTGCGCGGTCGCTGGTGGCGGGGTGCGGACGGCATGCCGCGTTGGTGGGTGGCCGGTCGGGGCGAGCGGCTGGCCTGGCTGGACCGCGAGTGGCTGCCCGGCCTGAGCGGCGTCAGCGGGCGCTTCCTGGCCGGCGGGGAGGGCGGGGCGGCGCGCCTGGACGCCGGTGGCCTGACCCTGCACTACCCGCGCCTGTTCCGCGAGGACATCGCCGTGCAGCGCCTGCGCGCCGGTCTGCGCTGGTGGCGCGCCGGAGCCGGCTGGCGGGGGGCGGCCGACGTGACCGAGCTGGCCACGCCCGACTTCACCGCCAGCGGCAGCGCCGTGGTCCACGCCAGGGCGGGGGCGAGGCCCGGCCTGCTGGCCGACTTCCAGGTGCCGCAGGTGGCCCTGGCCCGGGTGCGCCACTACCTGCCGTACCAGATCATGCGCCCCCCGCTGGTGCGCTGGCTGCGTGGGGCCTTCACCGCTGGCCGGGGGCACGACCTGCATTTCACCTGGGACGGTGAGCTGTCCCGCTTCGCCCTGCGCGATGGCCGGGCGCGCCTGCGCGGCGGCCTCGACGTGCGGGGTGGCGGCCTGCACTACCACCCGGACTGGCCCGACCTGCACGCCCTGCGCGGCCAGGTGCGCTTCGTGGACGCCGGCCTGCGGGTGGACGTCACCGGCGGGCGCGCCGGCGAGGCGCGCATCGGCGCCGCCGAGGGACGCATCGACAGCTTCTACCGGCCGGAGCTGAACCTGTCCCTGCAGGCCGGCGGGCTGCTCACCCACCTGCTGCACTACGTGCGCCACAGCCCGCTGGCGCGCGGCATGGAGGATTTCCTGGACCAGGTCGCCAGCGCCGGCACGGCAGAGGTGGAGCTGGACCTGCAACTGCCCCTCAGCCGCCGCCTCAGGCGCCGCCCGCACGTCGAGGGCACGGTCAGCCTGGCGGGCTGTTTCCTGGGGCTGGAGCGGCACGGCCTGCTGTTCGAGGACATCGCCGGCAGCGTGCTGTTCGACGACCGCAAGGTGCGCTCGCGCGGGCTGCATGCCCGCTTCCGTGGCCGACCCGTGCGGGTACGCATCACCACCGCCGACGACGATACCGTCATGGTGCGCGCGGCCGGCCGCTTCCGCGCCGGCCAGTTGCTGCCGCCCCATGCCCATCTGCTGGATGCCCTGCTGCCGGGCGAGTCGGCCTGGCGCGCCGAGCTGCGCGTCCCGCGCCGTCCGCCCGGCCGACCCGAGGCGCCGCGCGCCCCGCTGCGCCTCGTTCTGCGCTCGGACCTGGTGGGCACCACCATCGACCTGCCGCCGCCCCTGTTCAAGGCTGCCGAAATGCCCGCCGCGCTGCGCTTGGACTATCGCTTCACGCGCCCCGCGCGCATCGCGCTGCGGCTGGACGACACCCTGCGCCTGCGCGCCGAGCTGGCCGCCCCGGGCGAGGGCGGGCTGCGGCGCGCCGTCATCGGCCTGGGCGCGGCGCGGCCCGCGTTGCCCGCCGAAGGGGTGGTCATCACCGGCCGCTGGCCGCTGCTGGACGTGGGCGCCTGGGTGCGCCGTCTGAGCGACGTGTTGACCCGGGCGCGCGCCGATGCCGTCGGCAGCCGGGCCGCCCCCGCGCCGGTCCTGCGCGCGGTGGACGTGCATCTGGGGCGGCTGCGCCTGGGCGCGCTGCGCTGGGCGCGGGTGCACCTGACCGGGCGGCCGGCCAGGGGCGGCTGGCGCCTGACGCTGGATGGCCCCGAGCTGGCCGGCACCGTGGCGCTGCCCTGGCCGTGGCGCCACGAGGCCACCCTGCGCGCCCGGCTGACGCGGCTCACCATCCCCCCCGCGCCACCCGGCGAGGGGCAGGACGGCGACGACCGGCCCCTCGACCCGCGCCGCCTGCCGGCCCTGGCCCTGGACGTGGACGACTTCGTCTGGCGCGGCCACCACCAGGGGCGGGTACGGCTGCGCAGCCAGGCCATCCCGGCCGGCCTGCGCCTGACCGAGGTGATGCTGGACGCCGACGACCTGCAGGTGGCCATGAGCGGCACCTGGCGCATGCTGCGCGGCGGGCCGCGCAGCGAGGTGGAACTGTTCGCCACCGGCGAGGATGTGGGCGCCGTGCTGGAGAACCTGGGCCTCACCAACGCCCTGGGCCATGGCCAGGGCACCCTGGCCGGCGATCTGGCCTGGCGCGGCGCGCCGTTCCGCATCGATCTGGCCAGCCTGCATGGGCGGCTGGAGGTGGACCTGCGCGACGGCCTGCTGCGCAAGGTGGATCCCGGCCTGGGCCGGCTCATCGGGCTGCTCAGCGTGGACCGCCTGCCGCGCCGCCTGGCGCTGGACTTCTCCGACGTGGCGGGGGAGGGCTTTCGCTACGACCGGTTGGCCGGCAGCGCCCGCATCGCCGGCGGCGTGCTGCACACCGACGGCCTGCGCATCGAGGGCGCTGCCGCCACCCTCCTGCTGTCGGGCGACACCGACCTGCGCCGGCACCGCTTCGACATGCGCCTGGAGCTGATCCCCAAGGTGAGCGCCAGCGCACCGCTGGCTGCCGGGCTGCTGGCCGGGCCGCAGGCCGGCGCCCTGGTGTACCTCTTCGATCGCCTGTTCCGCGAGGCGGGGGTGGACTTCAACCGCGCCGTGTCGCTGGAGTTCGCCATCACCGGCACCTGGGAGGCGCCGCGCCTGGAACCGCTGCAGGCGGCGCCGGAGCCCGAGCCGCCGGGCGAGCAGCCGCTCTATCCGGGAGGTGAGTGAAGTGTGACGCAGCACGTCTGCAGGGTGTTGATGGTACATGGCTTTTTGGGGCCATACCTGCTAGCTTCTTCGACTGTAGACGCCACCCGGAAGACGCAAGACCCGTGGGAATCTTCGCCGCCATTCAAATGGCCTCCGGCCCGCAGGTGCCGGCCAACCTGCTCACCGCCGAACGGCTCATCGGCGAGGCCGCGCGCCAGGGCGCGCAGTTCGTCGTGCTGCCCGAGAATTTCGCCATGATGGGCCTCGACGAGGCCGACAAGCTGGCCATCCGCGAGCGCCCCGGCGAGGGGCCGCTGCAGGACTTCCTGGCCGAGCAGGCGCGCCAGCACGGGGTGTGGATCGATGGCGGCACCATTCCCATCGAGAGCGACGACCCCGGGCGCGTGTACGCCGCCTCGCTGGTCTACGATCCGCAGGGCGAGCTCGTCGCCCGCTACGACAAGATGCACCTGTTCGACGTGGAGCTGCTGGACACCGAGGAGCGTTACCACGAATCCGGCACCACCAAGAGTGGCACGCGCACCGTGGTGGTGGACACGCCCTTCGGCAAGGTAGGCATCGCCGTGTGCTACGACCTGCGCTTCCCCGAGCTGTTTCGCGACCTGCTCGACCTGGGCGCCGAGATCGTGGTCATCCCGGCCGCCTTCACCGCCCTCACCGGCAAGGCCCACTGGGAGGTCCTGCTGCGTGCGCGGGCCATCGAGAACCTGGTGTACGTGGTGGCGGCCGCCCAGGGCGGCTATCACATCAACGGCCGCGCCACCTGGGGGCACAGCATGATCGTCGATCCCTGGGGCAACATCATCGCCGGGCTGGACTCCACCGCGCCGGGAGTGGTGCTGGGCGAGATCAAGCGCGACTATCTCGCCTCCACCCGCCAGTCCTTCCCCACCATCGAACACCGCCGCATCTCCTGCCGGGTGACTCCGTGAGCGCAGACCACAGCGACCTGCTCGAGCTGGCCAGCGCCCGCCTGCTCGCCCCGGCGGGCATGGACCTGCCCGACCTGGAGCGTGTGCTGGGCCGGCTGGCCGCGCCCGGCGTGGACTACGCCGACCTGTACTTCCAGACCACCCGCCACGAATCGTGGGTGCTGGAGGACGGCATCATCAAGGAGGGCAGCTTCAACCGCGACCAGGGCGCCGGGCTGCGGGCCATGAGCGGCGAGCAGACGGGCTTCGCCTATTCCGACCAGATCGTGCTGCCGGCCCTGGAGGAGGCGGCCCGCAACGCACGCGCCATCGCCCGCGCCGGCCAGGGCGGCAGCGCGCCGGTGCTGCATCGGGGCAGCAATGCGCCGCGCCTGTACCGGCCCGCCGACCCCCTCGACAGCCTGGGCGAGGCGGACAAGATCGCCCTGCTGCGGGCCGTGGACGCCGAGGCGCGCCGCCTCGACCCGCGCGTGCACCAAGTGATCGTCTCCCTGGCCGGCGTGCTGGACACGGTGCTGGTGGCGGCCACCGACGGCACTCTGGCGGCCGACGTGCGACCCCTGGTGCGCATGAACGTGAGCGTGTTCGTGGCGCAGGGCGGGCGCCGCGAGCACGGCACCGCCGGCGGCGGCGGGCGCGTGGACTACACCTGGTTCCGGCAGGAGGAGCGCGCCCTGGGCTACGCCCGCGAGGCGGTGCGTCAGGCCCTGGTGGCCCTGGAGGCCGAGCCGGCCCCGGCCGGCACCATGGACGTGGTGCTCGGCCCCGGCTGGCCCGGCGTACTGCTGCACGAGGCCGTGGGCCACGGCCTGGAGGGCGACTTCAACCGCAAGGGCAGCTCGGCCTTCGCCGGGCTCATGGGCCGGCAGGTGGCGGCGCGCGGGGTGACCGTGGTGGACAACGGCGCCCTGCCGGAGCGGCGCGGCTCGCTCAACGTGGACGACGAGGGGACGCCCACCCGGGAGACGGTGCTCATCGAGGACGGCATCCTGGTGGGCTACCTGCAGGACAAGCTCAACGCGCGCCTCATGGGCATGCGCCCCACCGGCAACGGCCGGCGCGAGTCTTACGCCCACCTGCCCATGCCGCGCATGACCAACACCTACATGCTGGCCGGCGAGCACGACCCGCAGGAGATCATCGCCTCCGTGGCGCGCGGCCTGTATGCCGTCAACTTCGGTGGCGGGCAGGTGGACATCACCTCCGGCAAGTTCGTGTTCTCGGCCTCCGAGGCCTACCTCATTGAGCACGGCAAGGTGACGCGGCCGGTCAAGGGCGCGACACTCATCGGCAACGGGCCGGATGTGCTCAAGCGGGTCGGCATGATCGGAAACGACCTGCGCCTGGACACCGGCGTGGGCGTGTGCGGCAAGGACGGCCAGAGCGTGCCGGTGGGTGTGGGCCAGCCCACGCTGCGCGTGGACGGCCTCACCGTGGGTGGCACCAGCGCCTGAGCCGGCGCCCGCGCAGCCGACGCCACGGTGCCCGCCGGGCGCGCCACCATTCCCACAAAGCGGAGAACGGAACACCGTGCAGGATCAGCATCGCAACGACCGCCAGCGCGTCGCCGAGTCCGTGCAGCGGGCCCTGGAGGCCGCCCGCCGGCTGGGCGCCAGCGCCGCCGAGGCCAGCGCCAGCATAGACAGCGGCCTGAGCGTCAACGTGCGCCTGGGCGAGGTGGAGACGCTGGAGTACCACCGTGGCCAGAACCTGGCCGTCACCGTCTACCAGGACCACGCCAAGGGCAGCGCCAGCACTGCCGACCTGTCGTCGGCCGCGGTCACCGAGGCGGTGGAGGCGGCCCTGCGCATCGCCCGCCACACTTCCAGCGACCCCTGCGCCGGACTGGCCGACCCCGACCTGCTGGCGCGCGACTTCCCCGACCTGGACCTGTACCACCCGTGGGACATCGACGCCGCGGCGGCCATCGAGCTGGCGCGCGCCTGCGAGGCGGCCGGGCGCGCCGTGGATGCGCGCATCACCAATTCCGATGGCGCCTCCGTGGACGCCTTCGAGGGCGTGTCCGCCTACGGCAACACGCACGGCTTCCTGGGCCTGCGCGAGGGCACCCGCCACAGCATCAGCTGCTCGCTCATCGCCGAGGACGAGGGCGGTATGCAGCGCGACTACTGGTACACCCTGTCGCGCGTGCCGGACACGCTGGAGGCGCCCGAGGCGGTGGGCCGGCGCGCCGCCGAGCGCGCCCTGCGCCGCCTGGGCGGGCGCAAGCTGGACACCCGCAAGGCGCCGGTGCTGTTCGCACCGGAGCTGGCGCGCGGCCTGGCCGGCCACTTCGTGGCCGCCATCTCCGGCGGCGCCCTGTACCGCAAGGCCAGCTTCCTGCTCGACACCCTGGGGCAGGCTGTCTTCCCCGACTTCGTGCGCGTGCACGAGGACCCCTTCATCCCGCGCGCCCTGGGCAGCGCCGCCTTCGACCAGGAGGGGGTGGCCACGCAGCGGCGCGACATCGTGCGCGACGGCGTGCTGCAGGGCTACGTGCTGAGCAGCTACTCGGCCTGCAAGCTGGGCCTGCACAGCACCGGTAACGCCGGCGGCGTGCACAACCTCATCGTCGACCCCGGCCCGGAGGCACTGGACCTGAACGGCCTGCTGCGGCGCATGGACACCGGCCTGCTGGTCACCGAGCTCATCGGCCACGGCGTCAACACCGTCACCGGCGACTACTCGCGCGGCGCGGCCGGCTTCTGGGTGGAAGGCGGCCGCCCGCAGTACCCGGTGGAGGAGATCACCATCGCCGGCAACCTGCGCGACATGTTCCACGGCCTGCTGGCGGTGGGTAGCGACGTGGACCCGCGTGGCAACATCCGCACCGGGTCCTGGCTGGTGGAGGAGATGACCATCGCCGGTCACTGAGCCTGGCCGTGGACGGCATCGACGCCGAGCGGCTGCCTTGTCCGCTGCGCGGCGCGGCCCCTGCCCGCGACTTCTGGGCGCCGCGCCACCCGTCCGTGCAGGGGGAGCGGCGGGAGGCGCGACGACCGTCATGCCCTGCGGAGCATGCACTTGCCGGCGGTACTGGCTTGCATTTCGTCCTAACTGTCCCCACGGTGCCTGGAGTGAGCCGTTGCCCCCCGGTAAACTCGCGCCCTCCAACGCCGTCCAAGGGAACATGAAGCTCGTCGGTCACCTCCTTCGCCCGTTGCGCCGCCTGTTGCCCCGGCTGCTGGGCTGCGTGCTGGCCGTGTCGGTGGTGCAGGCGGCGGAGGTGGACAGCTACACCCATCGTGGCGCGGATCTGCCGGACATCACCGATCTGCTCAATGGCGAGGTGCGGCAACGCATCACCGCCGCCGTGCAGGAGGCCAACGTCCGCCTCGACCAGAAGCGGGCCCTGGCGCGCAAGCTGGGCCTCACCCCGGAACATGGCTGCGATCCGGGGCCGCTCTACCAGGCCCTCGGCAAGCGCCTGTCCGGCTTCGTGTTCGGCCGCATCGAGAAGTTCATCGACGCCCTGCCGACCGAGCTGCGCGCCGCCAACCGCAAGGAGGCGTCCATCTACCGCGACTTCCGCTTCACCGACGCCCCCAGTCTCACGGCGCGTGACTGGCTGGCCTCGCTGGTGCGTGTCAACAGTCAGTACGTGGGGGCCGACAAGTTTGGCCACTTCTTCAGCGAGGGCTGGCAGTTCTACCGCTACCACTACCAGGACCACGACAGCCTGGACGCCACCCTGTTGCGCGGCGCCCTCATGGAGACCAGCTACTACGGCCGCCTGGCCACCGCCGTGTACAGCTACGCCGACCTGGTGGCCAACTTCCAGGGCATGCGTTTCTGGAACGCCGTGCTGGGCGAGCAGCCGGACGTGCTCACCGGCCGTCGGCCGGCGCCCCTGGTGGTCTGCCGCGGCGGCCATTTCCGCCTGGTGCGCACCTTCGACTGGCGCGACTACGTGGACGCCGCCTGGGACGAGGCCGTCAACTGCGACGACTTCGCCGACGCCGGGCTGCTGCAGCGTGTGCGCGCCCGTCTGCCGCACAACGGCGCGCCGCTGGGCTGCTTCACCGGCGGCAACGACCTGTCCGCCCTGCGCCGCAAGTACGGCCCCTGGGCGCCGGCCCTGCTCAACGAGCGCTCGGGTGTGGTGCAGCGCGGCGTGCTGGACGTGATCGAGCGGCTGCTGGTGGCCAACCGGGGCGGGCACCGCCGCATGGACTGAACCGCCGCCCATCCGCATGCCTTTCGGGCTAGAATGCCTCCCCAGTCAGCAGCCCGGGAGTGTCCATGACCTTCCACATCCACAACACCCAGACCGGCCGCAAGGAGCCCTTCGAGCCCCTCGACCCGCAGCGCGTGACCATGTACGTGTGCGGGCCCACGGTCTACAACTACATCCACATCGGCAATGCCCGTCCCATCGTCGTGTTCGACGTGGTGTACCGTCTGCTGCGCCGGTTCTACCCGGGCATGGTGTACGCCCGCAACCTCACCGACGTGGACGACAAGATCAACCAGGCGGCGGCCGAGGAGGGCATCTCCATCCGCGCCCTCACCGACCGCTACATCACCGCCTTCCACGAGGACGTGGCCGCCCTGGGCACGCTGCCGCCCAGCGTGGAGCCGCGCGCCACCGAGTACATCGGGCGCATGATCGACATGATCGAGCGCCTGCTGGCGGCCGGCTGCGCCTACCGGGCCGATGGCCACGTGCTGTTCGACGTGACCGCCGTGCCCGACTACGGCGCCCTGTCGCACCGCCGCCTGGAGGACCTGCTGGCCGGCGCGCGGGTGGAGGTGGCCGGCTACAAGCGCCACCCGGCCGACTTCGTGCTGTGGAAGCCCTCCACGGCCGAGCTGCCGGGCTGGGACAGCCCCTGGGGGCGGGGGCGGCCCGGCTGGCACCTGGAGTGCTCCACCATGATCGAGAGCGAGCTGGGCGAGACCATCGACATCCACGGCGGCGGCCAGGACCTGGTCTTCCCGCACCACGAGAACGAGCGCGCCCAGAGCCGCTGCGCCCACCACGGCAAGCCCTTCGTGCGCTACTGGATGCACAACGGCTACATCACCATGGCCGGCGAGAAGATGTCCAAGTCGCAGGGCAACTTCTTCACCCTGCGCGAGGTGCTGCGGCAGGCCCCCGGCGAGGCGGTGCGCTTCGCCCTGCTGGGCGGCCACTACCGCTCGCCCCTGGACTGGTCGCCGGAGGTCCTGCAGCAGGCGCGCGCCAGCCTGGACGGGCTGTACAACGCCCTGCTGGGGGCGGCCGAGGTGACGCACGCCGAGTGCGAGGCGCCGGCGGCGGTTGTGGAGGCGCTGCTGGACGATCTCAACACGCCGCTGGCCATGGCCGC
>JALVPS010000314.1 GCA_027031685.1 Gammaproteobacteria bacterium
CAGCCGATGGGCCCATCGGCTGGCGTCACAACGGGCGCGGGGAGGGGCGGCGTCAGAAATCGCCCTCGGCGGCCCGCTCCATGATCTCCAGCATGACCGACTTGACGTGCTCGGCCTCCTTCTTGAGCTCGGGCGGGAGCGGCCTGCCGCCGTAGATCATGAGGTCCATGTTGAGGGTGTACAGCCACAGCTGCTTCTGCTTGTCCTCCACCAGGGCGATGCGGCAGGGCAGGTAGGCCGAGTAGGCGTCGGTGTAGTCGAGCATCTTGGCCGCCGTGAGGGCGTTGCAGAACATGTAGATCTTGACGAAGCGGTAGGGCTTGCCGCTGCTGGCCTCCACCTGCTTGGAGAGGGGCAGCCCGCCCTCGTTGGGGATGGCGCGACCGACGTTCTGGATGTTCAGCTCGTTGGCCACGGCGAACAGGGAGGTCTCCACGTCCTCCGGCGTCAGGCCCTCGGCCACCTTGCGCTTCCACACCGTGGCGTCGGCGCTGTTGCCGGTCTCCAGCACCTTGGTGAACAGCTCGCCGTACACCGACAGCGCCCTGTCGTCCAGTTCGCCCACCCTGGCGATCAGCCCGCCATACTTGACGCCCACCCAGATGATGGCGGCCAGCGCGATCAGCCCGATCAGGGCCAGCAGATTTCGGATCATCGTCTCGTCCTCTCGTCGGTTTGCGGAAAACGCGGGCAGCCGGCGGGCCGCCGCGGCAGGCCGGGCAATATAGCAGCCGACCCGCCGGCGCACCACGGCCATGGCCCATGGGACGGACAGACGGCGCCGTCTATTCCCGCCACAGACTCCACAGGGCCCGCAGGCCGCTGGCCAGCCCCAGGCCGGCCAGGGCCCACGCCAGCCAGCGCGCCGCCGGATAGCCGCCATCGTGGAAGAACAGCGCGAGCGCGCAGGCGGTGAGCAGCACCAGGGCCAGGGCGCGCCCGGCGCGGGTCAGCCCCCAGGGCCAGCGCCGCGCCAGGGCCACCCCCAGCCAGGCGTTCAGCCAGCCGGCCGCGCCGCCGGCCAGCACGTCCACCGGCCAGTGCACGCCCACCATGACCCGGCTCAGGGCCACCAGGGCCGCCGCGCACCACAGGGCCGCCACCGCCCCGCCGCGCCCCAGGGTCATGGCCCACACCCCGGCCAGGGTGAAGGCGGTGAAGGCGTGGCCGGAGGGGAAGCTCCTGCCGCGCAGCACGTGACCCACCAGACGGAACTGGTCCGGCTCCAGCACCGCCGGCGGCCGCGGCAGGTCGAGGGCCGGCTTGAGGCCGTGCACGAACAGGCTGCCGGTGACGGCGGCCAGCAGCAGGGCCCACACCACCTGCGGCCAGCGCCGCGCGAAGGGCAGCAGCAGCACCAGCGCCACCAGGGTGTCACCCAGCAGGGTGACGGCGGACCAGAAGCCCGCCGGCAGGGCCGTGCCGAGCCGGTTGAGCCACAGGAACAGGGGCTGGTTCCAGCCGGCCAAGTGGATGAGCAGGGCCGCCAGCCCCATCGCCAGGGGCGGCCCCAGCCGCCAGGCGGGGGACGGCAGCCGGAAGGCCGGCGCGTTCACGGCCCGCCCGGCACGCGCGCCAGCACGATGCCGCCCGCGCGATAGAGGATGTCCAGCGGCCCCAGCGCCTCCAGCCGGTCGGCGCGCGTGAACACCACCTCGCCGGGCCGCGGCCGGCGCCTGGGTGTCACCGCCTGCCGATAGACGATGAAGCTGGGCATGTTGATGCGGTACATGACCACCGGCGCGTCAACGGCGCGGCTGGCCAGGGCGGCCGCCTTGACCGGCGCTTGCTGGGCGCCGCCCAGCACCGGCAGCAGGCCCTGCAGCAGGAACAGGGCGTGGGCCAGGCCGGCCGCCGCCAGCCAGCCGGCCTGCCAGCGCCGCGGCACGGCCAGCCCGGCCGCCAGGGCGAGTACCAGCAGACCCGCCCACAGCCGGTAGCCGTCGCCCAGCAGGGCCTGTGCCCACGCCAGCACGCCATGCACGTAGGCATTGCCCTCGCGCGGCAGCTGCCAGGCCACCAGCTCCGGCAGGGCAAGGAACACCACCGCCAGCAGCAGCGGCATCCCGGCCACCAGCCAGCGCGGCCGCAGCCGGTCGCGGTGCAGGGCCAGCAGCACGAACAGCGGCGTGCAGCCGTACAGCAGGTAGTGCGGCAGCTGCGTGCGGGAAAAGGAGAAGAAGACGAACACGAAGCCGAACCACAGCAGCCCGTAGCGCGCCAGCGGCCCGCTGCGCCACAGGGCGCACGCCCGCCCCAGCAGGGCCGGCACCGCCCCGCTCCACGGCATGAGCAGCGGCAGCATGGCGAACAGGTAGTAGTAGGGCACGCCGCCGTGCCCCTCCATGGTGTCGGCGAAGCGCGACAGGTTGTGCTTGAGGAAAAAGCCGTCGATGAAGGCCTGCCCCTGGGCCAGGTACTCGGCTACGTACCAGGGCAGCGCCACCGCCAGCAGCACCATCCAGCCGAGCGGGTCGAAGGCAGCCCGCAGCCAGTCGCGCCAGCGCCCCTCCACGGCGTGGAAGGCCAGGCTCACCACGCCGGGAATGAGCAGCCCGATGGGCCCCTTGGTGAGCACTGCCAGCCCCACCCACAGGAACACCCGCAGGCGCAGGGCGCGGGTGGGCGTCTCGAAGTGGCGGTAGAGATCGAGCATGGCCAGCGCCAGCCACAGGTTGAGCACCGCGTCGGCCGTGGCGGCGTGGCCGATGACCAGCACCCCGGCGCTGGTGGCCATGAACAGCGCCGCCAGCAGGCCCGCCACCGCCCCGCCGCGCGCGGCCGTGAAGCGCCACACCGCCAGCACCCACAGGGCGGCGGCCAGGGCCGAGGGCAGGCGCAGCACCCACTCGCTCAGGCCGAAGGCGGACACGCTGGCCGCCTGCAGCCAGTAGATGAGGATGGGCTTGTCGAAGCGCGGCGCGCCGTTCAGCCAGGGGGTGACGAAATCGCCCCGCTGCAGCATCTCCCAGGTGGCGGCGCTGAAGGCGCCCTCGTCCAGGTCGAACAGCGGCACCGCCCCCAGCTGCCAGAAGCACAGCCCCAGCAGGGGCGGCAACAGCAGCCAGGCCGCGGGGCGGACGCGCGCCGCCTCAGGCGGCATGGCGCGCGGGCGCGTGGAAGACGTGCTCGATGGCGCCGTCGCGCTCGTCCCACAGGATGTAGGAACAGCGCTCGGCCGACTCGTAGTAGGTGCGCACCAGGATCTCGGCCAGGATGCCGGTGGTGAGGAACTGGATGGCGGCGATCACCAGCACGATGCCCACCAGCAGCAGCGGGCGGTGGCCGATGTCCTGCCCCAGGGCGAACTTCACCCAGGCCAGATAGCCCAGGATGGCCATGCCCAACGCGCCCACCGCCAGGCCGATGCCGCCGAAGAAATGCCCCGGCCGCGCCCGGTAGCGCAGAAAGAACAGCACGGAGATCAGATCAACGATGACCCGGAAGGTGCGGCCGATGCCGTACTTGGACTCGCCGGCCGTGCGCGCCTCGTGCCGCACCGGCGTCTCGCCGATGCGCGCGGGCGGCGTCACCGCCGCCACCCAGGCGGGAATGAAGCGGTGCATCTCGCCATACAGGCGCACCCGGCGCAGCACCTCGCCGCGGTACACCTTGAGGCTGCAGCCGTAGTCGTGCAGGCGCACCCCGGTGACGCGGCCGATGAGCCAGTTGGCGATCCTGGACGGGATCTTGCGCATGATCAGCTTGTCCTGCCGCTTCTGACGCCAGCCCTGCAGCAGGTCCAGGTCACGCGCCAGCAGCTCGTCGATCATGCGCGGGATGTCGGCCGGATCGTTCTGCAGGTCGCCGTCCAGCGTCACCAGCAGATCGCCGGCGGCGTGGTCGATGCCCGCCTGCATGGCCGCCGTCTGACCGAAATTGCGCCGCAGGCGCAGCAGGTGCACGTGTCCGCCGTAGCGCGGGATCAGCTCCGCCACCCGCGCCGGCGTGCCGTCCGTGCTGCCATCGTCCACCAGGATCAGCTCCCAGGGATGGGCCAGCCCGGACAGCGCCTCGTGCACCCGCTCCAGCAGGCGCGGCACCGTCTCCACCTCATTGTGGAGCGGGATCACCAGACTGACACGCAAGGGGGCCGATGGGGCGTCGATGGGGGCATCCTCCGTCATGACAGCGCGGCATTTTGTCACTAAACTGGCCGGATGAGCAAAGCACGGCGCCGCTGGCAACAGGCAGGAAAAACCGCGGCCATCGGCCCGCGCGGACTCAACCCATTACCCGCCTCCACCCTCGCATTCCTCCCTCTCCCCCCGTTCAGAGGAGAGAGGGCCGGGGTGAGGGGGGCAACCGCCAACCACCCAATCGCCGGTCCCTATCCACACCCCGGCAAACAGTTCGAACACCAATACATTTGTGGGCGGGCACAGCCCGCCCAGCCCCCTCACCCCACCAACCCC
>JALVPS010000315.1 GCA_027031685.1 Gammaproteobacteria bacterium
TCTGCCCTTCCAGCTTGACCAGCAGGGTGTTGCCGCTGTCGGCGCCGATGCGCTGCAGGCGCACCAGGGGCGTGTTGCCGATGAGCCGTTCGATGGTGGGATAGTCCATGGGGGCGTGGCGCGGAAAAGGGGCAATGGTAGCAAATCGGCGCCGGGCGGTGGGCTCAGGTCTCGAAGATCACCCAGGCCATGGCGTAGCCGCCGTCGTCGGCCAGGCTGAGGTGGCAGGCGGTGACGGCGTGGGCGGCCAGCAGCTCGGCGGCGCGGCCGTGGCACACCAGGCGCGGCCGCCCGCCGGGGTGGTGGTCCACCTGGAAGTCGTCGAAGCGCACGCCCTGGGCGATGCCGGTGCCCAGGGCCTTGGCGGCGGCCTCCTTGGCGGCGAAGCGGCGCGCCAGGAAGGCGGCCGGGTCGCCCTGCCCGGCCAGCTCGGCCCGCTCGGCGGCGTGCAGGATGCGGGCCGGGAAGCGGCGCGGGTGACGCGCCAGCAGGTCGCGGATGCGCGTCACCTGCACCAGGTCGGTGCCGATGCCGAAGATGGCCATCAGCCCAGCAGGTTCTTCATTTCCCGCACGGCCTGGTGCATGCCCACGAACAGGGCGCGGGCGACGATGGAATGGCCGATGTTGAGCTCGTTGAGGTGCGGCAGGGCCTTGATGGGCAGCAGGTTGTCGTAGTCCAGGCCGTGGCCGGCGTTGACCACCAGGCCCAGCTCGTGGGCGAGCTCGGCGGCGGCCACCAGCCGCTCCAGCTCCCGCTCGCGCGCCGCCCCCGTGGCGTTGGCGTAGGTGCCGGTGTGCAGCTCGATCACCGGCGCGCCCACGGCCTGCGCCGCGCGCACCTGCACCGGGTCGGGCTCGATGAACAGCGACACGGTGATGCCCGCCTCGGCCAGCTGGCGGCAGGCGGCGGTGAGATGGGCGCGCTGGCCGGCCACGTCCAGGCCGCCCTCGGTGGTCAGCTCCTCGCGCCGCTCCGGCACCAGGCAGCAGTCCTGCGGGCGCACCTCGCGGGCGATGCCGATCATCTCCTCGGTGGCGGCCATCTCCAGGTTCATCTTGCTGCCGATGAGGGGGCGCAGGGTGTACACATCCGCGTCCTGGATGTGGCGCCGGTCCTCGCGCAGGTGCATGGTGATGCCGTCCGCCCCGGCCGCCTCCACCTCGCGCACGATCTGCGCCAGGTCGGGATAGGGGGTGCCGCGGGCCTGGCGGATGGTGGCCACGTGGTCGATGTTGACGCCGAGCTTGATCATGGGGGCGATTCTCCGGTTCGGTAGCGTGTCAGGGCGCGCAGCAGGGCGCGGCTGCGCAGCGGCCGGCCCTCCAGCAGGTGGTTGATGGCCCGCCCCAGCAGCCGGCGCAGGGCGGCGGCCTGACCGGGCGCGGTCCAGTCGCGCCGCTGCAGGGCGGCCAGGGTGGCCGGGTCCACGGTGAGGCTGCCCGAGGCCAGCGGGCGGGCCGTGAAGCCGTGGGCGGGATGATAATGACAGGGCCGCCCCGGCTCCAGGGGCGCGCCGGTCTCGCTGTCCCGCTCGGGGTGCAGGCCGTAGCCCAGGGCGGTGAGCAGCTGCCATTCGAAGGCGCGCAGCAGGGGTGCCGGCGCGCCGCCCGCCGCCAGGGCCGCCAGGGTGTCGCGCCAGGCGCCGTACAGCGCCGGCTGGGGCAGGCCGCGGCGGGTCAGGCGCAGCAGCAGCTCGTTGCAGTACAGGCCGCACACCTGCGCCTCGCCGGCCAGCGGGAAGTGACGGCCGGCGTCCAGGCCGGTCAGGGTGACCAGCTCGCCGCCGCCGCGCCAGTGCAGCATGGCCTCGCGGAAGGGCTGCAGGGCGGCCAGGGTGGCCGCGGCGCGGCGTCTGGGCACGCGCGCCACCGTGGCCACGCGGCCCGCCTCGCGCGTGAACCACTCCACGATGCGCGAGTTCTCGCGGAAGCGGCGCGCGTGCAGCACCATGCCGGTGGCCTCGTGCTGCGCGCTCACGGGCGGCGGTCGCCCGCGGCGGCGGGCTCAGCGGGACAGGAACAGGGGATCGGCCACGGCCTGGCGGAAGGCGGCCAGGCTGGCCGCGCCGGAGTCGATGCGCAGGCGCGAGAAGCTGCCGTCGTCGTTCTCCCAGTCCTCGTGCCACCAGGACGCGGCGGCCAGCGGCAGGACCCCGCCGGGGCGCAGGGCCTGGAAGGCGTCGGCGATCCAGTCGGGCTTGTGGTTTGGATCGGCCGGGTCCTCGGCCACGCCGAACTCCAGCAGGGCCAGCGGCTTTTTCGTGCTGATGGCGCGCACCACCGCGGCGCGCGCGGCCAGTATCTCGGACAGGCGGTTGCCCTCGGTCCAGTCGCGCCACTCCTGCGGGCTCTGCGGCCCGTAGGCGCTGATGCCGATCCAGTCGATGTAGTCATCTCCGGGATAATAGGCCGCCGGCGTGTTCCACGTCTCGTCCGGGTGGGAGTGGATGTCGGGGTGGAAGAACCAGGTGATGTTGTACACCCCCTCGGCGCGGAACAGGTCGATGATGTGGCGGTAGGCGTCGCGGTAGCGCTCCGGGCCGTCGGACAGGTTCGGGTCGCCGTAGCCATCGCGCCGGCCAGCGCCGTGGAACACGCCGCTGTAGTCGAACCAGTCGCCGTTCATCTCCACGGCGAAGTCCACCAGCAGGGGCCGCGGGTCGGCGCGCGCCGCCCGCGCCCAGGCGCGCAGGGCCTCGTCCCAGGCGCCGCCCAGGATGTCCTCCAGGGTGATGGTGGCGCCGTCGTCGGCGTTGCGCGGCATGAGGCGCACGAAGGGCAGCGCGCCGCTGGCGCGGATGGCGGCGATGGCCGCCGCCGGGTAGCGGATGTCGTGCCACCAGTTGTTGGAAAAATAGGCCCAGAAGACCGGCCGCCCGGCCAGGGCCTCGAAGTCGCGGACGCGCTGCGTGCTGACCTGGTCCTCCCAGCCGCCGAAGTCGGGGAAGGCGCCGAAGTAGAGGTGGCCGGGGCGGGGCCGCAGCCGCCAGGCCGAGGGGCCGGGCGCCCTGCCCCAGGCGGCGCGGAACAGGCCCAGGTCGCGGAAGTTCACCCGCCCGTCGCCGTCCAGATCCATCCCCGGGCCGTTGCCCAAGAAGGCGTCGCGCAGGGCCGGCAGGTCGCCCGCGCCCACCTGGCCGTCGTTGTCGAAGTCGGCATCGCAGCGGTCACCGTGGCCATCGCCGTCACTGTCGCGCTGGGCCGGGTTGGCGTGGAACACGCAGTTGTCGCGGTAACTGGGGATGCCATCGCCATCGTCGTCCAGCGGCACGCCGAAGGCCGGCAGGCCGATCAGCAGCAGCCAGGTGCACAGCAAGGCGGGCAGGAAAGGGGGACAGAACATCGGGAAACCTCCTTGTTCGAGTTGGATGATCAGGGGCCGGCCTCGCCCTCCACGTCGAGGCGGTCCAGCCAGCGGGGGTCGTCCGCCCAGCCGGGCTTGACCTTGACCCACAGCTTGAGATGCACGGGCTTACCGGCCAGGGCGGCGATGCGCTGCCGGGCCACGCTGCCCACGTGCTTGAGCACGCGGCCCTTCTCACCGATGACGATCTTCTTCTGGCTGTCGCGCTCCACGTAGATGAGAGCCGAGATGTCGATGCGGTGTGGCTGCTCGCGAAAGGACTCCACCTCCACCGCCACCGAATAGGGCACCTCCGCCTGCAGGGCCTGCATGAGCTGCTCGCGCACCAGCTCGGCGCTCAGAAAGCGCATGGAGCGGTCGGTGAGTGTATCAGGTTCGTACAGAAAGGGCTGCTCGGGCAGGTGGCGGCGGATGACTTCCAGCAGGCGCCGCACGGACTTCTCGCGGAAGGCGGAGAGGGGCACGATCTCGGCGAAGTCGCCCCGCTCCCCCACCTCGGCCAGGAAGGGCAACAGGCGGGTCTTGTCGCGCACCCGGTCCACCTTGTTGACCACCAGGACGACCGGCACGGGCAGATCGCGCAGGCGGGCCAGCACCGCCTCGTCCTCGCCGCGCCACTTCCCCGCCTCAATGACGAACAGCACCAGGTCGGCGTCGGCCAGGGCGGCGATGGCGGCGCGGTTGATGCGCCGGTTGAGCAGCCGCTTCTGGCGGCCGTGGATGCCCGGCGTGTCGATGAACACCATTTGCGTGTCGCCCTCGGTGCGCACGCCCAGGATGCGGTGGCGGGTGGTCTGCGGCTTGGGCGCGGTGGCCGCCAGGTGCACGCCCAGCATGCGGTTGAGCAGGGTGGACTTGCCCACGTTGGGGCGCCCGGCGATGACGATGCGCCCGCAGCGGGTGCCCTGTCCGGCCGCCTCGCTCACGCCGCCCCCTCCTGCAGGCGCGCCAAGGCCTGCCCGGCAGCCGCCTGCTCGGCCTTGCGACGGCTGCCGCCCTCGGCCACCGTGACCAGCTCACGGCTGGGAATGCGGCA
>JALVPS010000316.1 GCA_027031685.1 Gammaproteobacteria bacterium
CGGTGGCGCCCTTCTCCGGCGGCGAGAAGGCGCGCCTGGTGCTGGCCCTGCTGGCCTGGCAGCGGCCCAACCTGCTGCTGCTGGACGAGCCCACCAACCACCTCGATCTGGACATGCGCCAGACCCTCACCCTGGCCCTGCAGGGCTTCGAGGGGGCGCTGGTGCTGGTGTCCCACGACCGCCACCTGCTGCGTACCACGGTGGACAGCCTGTACCGGGTGCAGGACGGGCGGGTGACGCGCTGGGACGACGACCTGGACGCCTACCGCGCCCAGGTGGTGGCCGAGCGCAACCGCCGCGACGACGAAGCCACCGCGCGCCCGCGGGTGGACCGCCGCGCGGAGCGGCGCGCCGCCGCCGAGCGCCGCCGGCGCCTGCAGCCCCTGCGCCGGCAGGTGGCCGAGGTGGAGGCGCGCCTGGAGGCCGTGCAGGCGCGGCTGGCCGAGATCGACGCCCGCCTGGCCGATCCGGCCAGTTACGCCGACGCCAGCGGCGTGGACCTGCCCGCCCTGCTGCGCGAGCAGGGCGCCCTGCGCGGCGAGATGGCGGCCCTGGAGGCGCGCTGGCTGGCGCTGGAGAGCGAGCTGGAGGCGGCCGGCTGAGCACCCGTCGGGAGGCCGGGGTGGCCCGTTCCATGCCATACTCGGGGGCATTGCCCACCCCTTGTTTTTCTTCCGGAGAACGCCATGACCGACAGCAAGGAAACCCTGCAGCAGTTCCTGCGCGACCACCCCCTGTGCAAGGCCCTCAAGCAGGACGAGATCGCCACCTTCCTGGACTTCACCGATGAGGTGGACTTCGCCAAGGACCAGATCATCGCCGACATCGGCGAGGTGGGCGACGCCCTCTACCTGGTGCTGGAGGGCGAGGTGGTGCTCACCGCCCACGAGGGGGTGGAGGACTTCGAGGTGGGCCGCATGGAGGCCGGCGAGCTGGCCGGCGAGATGTCCTTCTTCGACCGCCAGCCGCGCAGCGTGCGCCTGCGCGCCGCCCGCGACCACACCCGCCTGCTGTGCCTGACGCGCGAGAAGTACAAGCGGCTGCGCGTGGAGCATCCCTACATCGTGGTCAACCTGCTGGAGTTCGCCATCGTCAGCCTCGACCACCTGGTGCGCCACCAGAGCTCCGACGTGGCCTCCCTCATGCGCTACCTGTACGGCAAGGGCAAGAAATGAGCCGCCCGTGAAGCTGCGCCCGGAACAGCTGGCCGCCCACCTGCGGCAGGGGCTGGCCCCGGTGTACGTGCTGAGCGGCGACGAGCCGCTGCAACTGCAGGAGGCGGCCGACGCCATCCGCGCCGCGGCGCGCGCCGCCGGCCATACCGAGCGGCGGGTGCTGCACGCCGAGCCCGGCTTCGACTGGTCCGTGCTGTCCGGCGAGGCGGCCGCCCTGTCCCTGTTCGCCGAGCGGCGCCTGCTCGACCTGCGCCTGCCCTCCGGCAAGCCGGGCAAGGATGGCGCGCGGGTGCTGGCCGAGTACGCCCGCGCCCCGGCCGAGGACACGGTGCTGCTGCTGCAGCTGCCTAGGATGGCCCGCCGCGAGCTGGCGGCGGCCTGGCTGCGCGCCCTGGAGCGGGCCGGGGTGCTCATCCAGGTATGGCCCCTCAACCCGGCCCAGACCCTGCGCTTCGTGGCCGAGCGCCTGGAGCGGGCCGGCTTCCGCGCCGACCGGGCCGCCGTGCGCGCCCTCACCGAGCGGGTGGAGGGCAACCTGCTGGCCGCCGTGCAGGAGATCGAGAAGCTGGCCCTGCTGCGCGAGCCGGGGCCGCTGGGCGCCGCCGACGTGCTGGCGGCCACCGCCGACTCGGCCCGCTACGACCCCTTCGAGCTGTCCGAAGCGGCTCTGCGCGGCGACCGCCGCCGCTGCCTGCGTGTGCTGCGTGGCCTGCAGGGGGAGGGCGTGCACCCCAGCCAGGTGCTGTGGGCGCTGGCGCGCGACGTGCGCATCCTGGCCGACTACAGCGCCCGCGCCGCGGCCGGCCACGACCCGGCGGCGGCCCTGCGCGACATCTGGCAGCGCGAGCACCAGGGCCTGCTGCGCAAGGCGGCCGGCCGCGCCGACCCGGCCACCTGGCGCGCGGCGCTGGCCCGCTGCGCGGCCGTGGACCACTGCATCAAGGGCCTGGCGCCGGGCAACCCGTGGGACGAGTTGCTACAATTGGCCTTTCTCGTCGCTGGCCAGCCCCTGCTGCGGCCAGCGTCCCCGGCCATCGCACAGGAGCGTCCATGACTGCCAGTACCGCTGCCTCCGTCACCGACGTCGCCGCCTACATGCGCGCCCTCGGCGCCGCCGCCCGCGCCGCCAGCGCGCACGTGGCCAACGCCACCACCGACCAGCGCAACCGCGCCCTGCTGGGCATGGCCGAGGCTCTCCTGGCGCGCCGCGCCGAGCTGAAGGACGCCAACGAGCGCGACCTGGTGGCGGGCCGCGAGTGTGGCCTGGACTCGGCCCTGCTGGACCGGCTGGCCCTCACCGACGAACGCATCGCCGCCATGGCCGAGGGGCTGCGCCAGATCGCCGCCCTGCCGGACCCCATCGGCGCCATCTCCGATCTGAACTTCCGTCCGTCCGGCATCCAGGTGGGCCGCATGCGCGTGCCGCTGGGGGTGATCGGCATCATCTACGAATCACGCCCCAACGTGACCGCCGATGCCGCCGGGCTGTGCCTCAAGGCCGGCAACGCCGCCATCCTGCGCGGCGGCTCGGAGGCCATCCACTCCAACCGGGCCATCGCCGCCTGCATCCGCGCGGGGCTGGACCACGTGGGCCTGCCGGAGGCCGGCGTGCAGGTGGTGGAGACCACCGACCGCGCCGCCGTGGGCGAGCTGCTGCGCATGAAGGATAGCGTGGACGTGATCGTGCCGCGCGGCGGCAAGGGGCTCATCGAGCGGGTGGCGCGCGAGTCGCTCATCCCGGTCATCAAGCACCTGGACGGCATCTGCCACGTGTACATCGACGATCAGGCCGACCTGGACAAGGCGGTGGCCGTGGCCGACAACGCCAAGACGCACCGCTACGGCGTGTGCAACGCCATGGAGACCCTGCTGGTGGCCGACGGCATCGCCGCTGCCGTGCTGCCGCCCCTCAGGCGCATCTACGACGAGAAGGGCGTGGAGCTGCGCGGCTGCGAGCGCACGCGCCGCATCCTGCCCGACATCCGCCCCGCCACCGAGGCTGACTGGGACACCGAGTACCTGGCGCCCATCCTGTCCATCCGCGTGGTGGACGACATGGCGGCGGCCATCGAGCACATCAACACCCACGGCTCGCACCACACCGACGCCATCGTCACCGAGAACTACAGCCGCGCGCGCGATTTCCTGCGCGAGGTGGACTCCAGCTCGGTGATGGTCAACGCCTCCACCCGCTTCGCCGACGGCTTCGAGTACGGCCTGGGGGCGGAGATCGGCATCAGCACCGACAAGCTGCACGCGCGCGGCCCGGTGGGGCTGGAGGGGCTGACCACGCTCAAGTGGGTGGTGCTGGGTGACGGCCACGTCCGCCACTGAGCCCGCCCCGCCGCCCGCGCGCCCATGATCGGCCTGTTCGGCGGCACCTTCGATCCCATCCACTTCGGCCACCTGCGCCCGGCCCTGGACGCCTTCGAGGCGCTGGGACTGGACGAGCTGCGCTTCATCCCCGCCGCCGTGCCCCCGCACCGCGCCGCGCCGGGCATCGACGCCGCCACCCGTGCCGAGATGGTGCGCCTGGCCATCGCCGACCAGCCCGGCTTCGTGCTCGACACCTGCGAGCTGGAGCGGCCCGGCCCCTCCTGGACGGTGGACACCCTGCGCCTGCTGCGCGGCCGCTACGGCGCGGACCGCCCGCTGGTGCTGCTGGTGGGCTCGGATGCCTTCGCCCGGCTGCCCACCTGGCACGAGTGGCGCGACCTGCTGGCGCTGGCCCACGTGGCGGTCATGGCGCGGCCCGGCGCGCCGCTCGACGAGGCCGCCTTCCCGCCCGGCTACGTGGCGGCGCGGCGGGTGGCGGCGGCGGCCCCCTTGCAGGAGCGCCCGGCCGGCCATATCTACGTGGTGCCCGTCACCCAGCTCGACATCTCCGCCACCCGCATCCGCCGTCTGCTGCGCGCCGGGCGCTCCATCCGCTACCTGACGCCGGAACGCCTGGTGGCGTATATTGACCGCAGACGACTCTACCGATCCCGAACCGATACATGACCGACAAGCAAGTGATGACGCCCGAGGGCCTGCGCGATCTGACGCTGCACGCGCTGCAGGACCTCAAGGGCGTGGACATCAAGGTGCTCGACGTGCGTGGCAAGACCACCATCACCGACCTGATGGTGATCGTCACCGGCACCTCCACCCGCCACGTCAAGGCGCTGGCCGACTCGGTGGTGCACAAGGCCAAGCAGGCCGGCGTGCAGCCGTTGGGCAC
>JALVPS010000317.1 GCA_027031685.1 Gammaproteobacteria bacterium
CTCGATCCGCAGGTGAACTACCAGATGGTGAGCATGATGCGTGATGTGATCCGCATGGGCACCGCCACCCGCGCCAGGGCGCTCAAGCGCAGCGACCTGGCCGGCAAGACCGGCACCACCAATGAGCAGCGTGACGCCTGGTTCAGCGGTTTCAACCACGACATCGTGAGTGTGGTCTGGGTGGGTTTCGACAAGCTGAGTCCGTTGGGCCGCAAGGAGACGGGTGGCCACCTGGCACTGCCGGTGTGGATCGACTACATGCGCGTGGCGCTGGAGGACAGCCCGGAGCGGCCCTGGCTCAAGCCGCCGGGCATGGTGACGGTCAAGATCGACGCCGACACCGGCCTGCGCGCCACCACTGGTACGGTGCACACGGCCTTCGAGACCTTCCGCCCTGGCCACGTGCCGCCCGAGGGGGTGGCCACGCTGGCGCCCGGCGCCGGCGTGGAGGTGCCGGAGCAGATCTTCTGACCCGTGTGCCGGCCGTCGGGCCGGAGGCGGCGGGCGGCGTCGCCCCACCCCTTGTTCCCCTTCCTGCCATCACTGAACTCGCCATGGTCAAGCAAGCAGTTTCCCGTCAGCGTCGCCTGATCGCCGACGAGGCGGCCCGCCTCGTGGTGGACGAGGGCGTCACCGACTATCACCAGGCGCGCCGCAAGGCCTGCGACCGCCTCGGTCTGGACCGCCGCGACCGGCCCAGCCTGCAGGAAATCGAGGACGCGGTCATCGTGCGCACGCAGCTGTTCGCCTCCGCCGAGCAGCGCGCCCTGTTGCACGAGTTGCGGCAGGTGGCGCTGGCGGTGATGAAGTTCCTGGCGCCCTTCGAGCCGGCCCTGGTGGGCAGCGTGCTGAAGGGCACGGCCACCGCCAATTCCGTGGTGCAGCTGCACGCCTTCAGCGACGACGTGGAGGCGGTGGCCATCCACTGCATCGATCACGGCCTGCGCTACTACAGCATCGAGCGGCGCCAGCGTGGCGGTGGACGCGGCGTACCGGGCTACGCCTTCGAGTGGGGTGGGGTGCCGGTGGAGGTGCTGGTGTTTCCCGCCGGCGGGCTGCGCGTGGCGCCGCCCAGCCCCATCGACGGCAAGCCGGTGCGGCGCGCCACGCGCCGCAGGCTGGAGCAGCTCATGGCGCGCAGCGCGGCGGTTGCTCAGCCGCCGGGGGAGTGATAGGGGGCGGACAGCTCATGCACCGCGTCCACCAGCACGCGCACGTTTTCCGGGTCGATGTGCTGGTGGATGCCGTGGCCGAGGTTGAAGACGTGGCCGGGGTAGGGGCCGAAGTCGGCCAGGATGCGCGTCACTTCGTTCCGTATCGCCTGCGCCGAGCCGTACAGCACGCCGGGGTCCATGTTGCCCTGCAGGGCCACCCGCTCGCCCACGCGGGCGCGGGCGTCACCGATGTCCAGCGTCCAGTCCAGGCCCAGCGCGTCGCAGCCGGTGTCGGCCTGCCGCTCCAGCCACTGCCCGCCGCCCTTGGTGAACAGGATGACCGGCACCGGCCGACCCTCGTGCTCGCGGGTCAGGCCCTCGACCACCTGCCGCATGTAGCGCAGCGAGAACTCGCCGTAGGCGGCGGGGGTGAGGGTGCCGCCCCAGGTGTCGAAGATCATCAGCGCCTGGGCGCCGGCCGCCACCTGGGCGTTAAGATAGGCGGTCACCGCGCGCGCCAGCTTGTCGAGCAGGGCGTGCAGCACGGCCGGCTGGCCGTACAGCAGGCCCTTGCTGTGGGCGAATTCCTTGCTGCTGCCGCCTTCCACCATGTAGGTGGCCAGGGTCCAGGGACTGCCGGAGAAGCCCAGCAGGGGCACGCGCCCGGCCAGCGCGCGGCGGATGGTGCGCACAGCGTCCATCACGTAGCCCAGCTCGTCCTCCGGGTCGGGTACGGGCAGTGCGTCCACGTCGCGCGCCGTGCGCACCGGGCGCTCGAAGCGCGGCCCCTCGCCGGCCTCGAAGTACAGGCCCAGGCCCATGGCGTCGGGCACGGTGAGGATGTCGGAGAAGAGGATGGCCGCGTCCAGCTCGAAGCGTTCCAGCGGCTGCAGGGTGACCTCGCAGGCCAGCTCGGGGTTGCGGCACAGGTCCATGAAGCTGCCGGCGCGCTCGCGCGTGGCGCGGTATTCGGGCAGGTAGCGGCCGGCCTGGCGCATGATCCAGATGGGGGTGCGGTCCACCGGCTGGCGCAGCAGGGCGCGCAGCAGGCGGTCGTTCTGCAGCGCCGCCACGCTCAGACCTGCAGGTAGTCGAGGATGCCTTCGGCGGCCTGACGGCCCTCGAAGACGGCGGTGACCACCAGGTCGGAGCCGCGCACCATGTCGCCGCCGGCGAAGATGCGCGGGTTGCTGGTCTGGAAGCGGGGGCCGTCATCGCCCTGGCGGGTGATGACGCGGCCGCGCTCGTCGGTCTCGATGCCCAGCGTCTCGAACCAGGGGGCGGGGCTGGGGCGGAAGCCGAAGGCGATGATGACCGCGTCGGCCGGGATGACCTCCTCGGAGCCGGGGATGGGCACCGGCCGGCGGCGGCCACGCTCGTCCGGCTCGCCCAGCTCCGTGGTGACCACCTTGACGCCCTCCACGCGGTCCATGCCGGTGATGGCCACTGGCTGGCGGTTCCACAGGAAGCGCACGCCCTCTTCCTTGGCGTTGGCCACCTCGCGCCGCGAGCCGGGCATGTTGGCCTCGTCGCGGCGGTAGGCGCACACCACCGAGGCGGCGTGCTGGCGGATGGCGGTGCGGTTGCAGTCCATGGCCGTGTCGCCGCCGCCCAGCACCACCACGCGCTTGCCCTCCATGCTGATGAACTCGCCCGGGTCGTGCAGCAGGCCCATCTCACGGCGGATGTTGGAGATGAGATAGGGCAGGGCCTCGTACACGCCCGGCAGGTCCTCGCCGGGGAAGCCGCCCTTCATGTAAGTGTAGGTGCCCATGCCCAGGAACACGGCGTCGTACTCGTCCAGCAGCTGCTCCATGGTCACGTCGCGGCCCACCTCGGTATTGAGGCGGAATTCGATGCCCATGCCCTCCATCACCTCGCGCCGCTTGCGCACCACGTCCTTCTCCAGCTTGAAGGGCGGGATGCCGAAGGTGAGCAGACCGCCGATCTCCTCGTAGCGGTCGTACACCACGGCCTGCACGCCGTTGCGCGCCAGCACGTCGGCGCAGCCGAGGCCGGCCGGCCCGGCCCCCACGATGGCCACGCACTTGCCGGTGGGCTGCACGTCGGACAGGTCGGGGCGCCAGCCCTGAGCGAAGGCGGCGTCGGTGATGTAGCGCTCGACGGCGCCAATGGTCACCGCGCCGAAGCCGTCATTGAGCGTGCAGGCGCCCTCGCACAGGCGGTCCTGGGGGCAGACGCGGCCGCAGATCTCGGGCAGGGAGTTGGTCTTGTGCGACATCTCCGCCGCCTCCAGCAGGTTGCCCTCGGCGACCAGCTTGAGCCAGTTGGGGATGTAGTTGTGGACCGGGCACTTCCACTCGCAGTAGGGGTTGCCACAGGCCAGGCAGCGGCCGGACTGCTGGGCGGCCGTCTCGGGATCGAAGGGTCGGTAGATCTCCCGGAACTCCTCGATGCGGACGGTGACTTCGACCTTTTCCGGATCCTGGCGCGGCAGGTCCAGAAACTGCATGGGGTTGGCCATCTGTCTTCCCACCTGATGGAAGGGTTGAATCGACTGCGCGGGCGGCGCACGGCCGCGGGGCGGGATGGGCCGGTCAGCCGGAGAGCCGGGACTTGACGGCCGCGCTCACGGCGGCCATGTCGGCACGCCCCTGGAGCCGGGGCTTGAGTATACCCATCACCTTGCCCATGTCACGCAGGGTGCTGGCGCCGGCCTCGGCGATGGCGGCGTCGATGAGGGACGCCAGCTCCGCCTCGTCGAGCGGCTCGGGCAGGTACCCCTGGATGACCGCCAGCTCGGCCTGCTCCTTGTCGCGCAGATCGGCGCGCCCGGCCGCCTCGAACTGGGCGATGGACTCGCGCCGCTGCTTGGCCATCCTGTCCAGCACGGTCAGCACGCCGGCCTCGTCCAGGGGCTTGCGGGTGTCCACCTCCACCTGCTTGAGGGCCGCGAGGATGAGGCGCAGCGTGCCCAGGCGGGCCTTGTCGCCGGCGCGCAGGGCGGCCTTCATGTCCTCTTCGATGCGATGCTGCAGGTCGGTGGCCACGGTGGCGGGACGTAGATCAGTAGAGGCGCGTACGGCGGTTGAGCTCCTTCGCCAGGCGCTTGTAGTTGCGCTTGATGGCGGCGGCCTTCTTGCGCTTGCGGGCCTCGGTGGGCTTCTCGTAATACTCGCGGCGGCGCACCTCGCTGAGGATGCCGGCCTTTTCGCAGGTCCGCTTGAAACGGCGCAGGGCCACGTCGAAGGGCTCGTTCTCTTTGACTCGTACGCTGGGCATGTGATCTCCGTCGGTGATTCGTGGACAGGGGGTAACCCCCTAAAAAGTCCGCGAAGTATAATGATTGCAACGTGAATTGCAAAAAACGGCTGGTGACCGCAAGGTGCGCCGGCCATAATCCGCGCCCAATGCGGGGCGGTGTGGCCTGCCGCCTTCCCACTCTGCCGGCATCCGGCCTCCCAGACGATGACCCAATGAGAGTACTCGGAATCGAAAGCTCCTGTGACGAGACGGGCGTGGCCGTCTACGACAGCGAGCGCGGCCTGCTCGGCCATGCCCTCTATTCGCAGGTGGAGCTGCACGCCCTGTATGGCGGCGTGGTGCCGGAGCTCGCCTCGCGCGACCATATCCGCAAGGCGGTGCCGCTCATCGACGCCGTGCTGGAACGGGCCGACACGGCCCTGTGGGAGCTGGACGGGGTGGCCTACACGGCCGGCCCGGGGCTGGTGGGGGCACTGCTGGTGGGGGCCATGCTGGGCCGCGCCCTGTCCTGGTCGCTGAGCGTGCCGGCGGTGGCCGTGCACCACATGGAAGGCCACCTGCTGGCCGCCCTGCTGGAGCCCGAGGCGCCGCGCTTCCCCTTCCTCGCCCTGCTGGTGTCCGGCGGCCACACCCTGCTGGTGGAGGCGCGCGCGGTGGGCGACTACGTGATCCTGGGCGAGACGCTGGACGACGCCGTGGGCGAGGCCTTCGACAAGACAGCCAAGCTGCTCGGCCTGGGCTATCCGGGCGGCCCGGCCCTGGCGCGGCTGGCCGAGTCGGGCGATCCTGGCCGCTACCGTTTCCCCCGTCCCATGGTCGACCGGCCGGGGCTGGACTTCAGCTTCAGCGGCCTCAAGACCCATGCCCTGCAGCAGCTGGAGAAGGTGGGGGGTGATGCGCGGGAGCAGGCCCACATCGCGCGCGCCTTCGAGGAGGCGGTGGTCGATACCCTCTATGTGAAGTGTCGTCGCGCCCTGCAGGAGACCGGCCTGCGCCGGCTGGTGGTGGCCGGTGGGGTGGGCGCCAACCGGCGCCTGCGCGAGCGTCTGGCGGCGCTGGACGCCGAGGTGTTCTACCCGCAGCCCGCCTTCTGCACCGACAACGGCGCCATGATCGCCTACGCCGGCCTGCTGCGCCTGCAGGCCGGCCACGTGGCCCCGCCGCAGGTATCGGTGCGGGCGCGCTGGCCGCTGGACGAGCTGGACCCGCTGGCCGCCTGAAGCGCCTTTCGGCACCCCGGCGAGACCCTTCTTCAACGCTCGGTGCCATCCAGCAGCTGGCGTATATTGCTGCGGTGGCGCCAGAAGATGAGCACGGCCAGGGCGATGCCGAACAGCAGGAACGGCTCGGAACGGGTCAGCGCCCAGATGACCCACGGTGTGGCGGCGGTGGCGGTGAGGGCCGAGAGGGAGGAGATGCGCCGCCAGGCGAACATGCTCAGCCAGATGGCCAGCGCAACCAGCGCCACGCGCCAGTCCAGCCCAGCAGCACCCCCATGGCCGTGGCCACCCCCTTGCCCCCCTGGAAGCGGAAGTAGAGCGGGTAGAGGTGGCCCAGAAAGGCGGCCATGGCCACCAGCAGGCGCACCGTCTCCGGCGCGCCCAGGGCGGCCGCCGCCAGCACCGGCAGCAGTCCCTTGAACAGGTCCCCCAGCAGGGTGATGGCGGCTGCCCGCTTGCCGCCGATGCGCATCATGTTGGTGGCGCCCGGATTGCGCGAGCCGGTGCTGCGCGGGTCCGGCAGGCCGGTCAGGCGCGCCACGAGGATGGCGCTGGACAGGGAGCCGAGCAGGTAGGCGCCGGCAATGAGCAGCAGGGCGGTGACGTTCACGTGGGCGACTCCCGATGTGGACCAGGGGGCAGCGGCATATTTCCCTCCGCACGGCGTGGGTGGCCTTGCCCCGGTGGGCGGCCTGTCCCATCCTGTCTTCCCCCATGAGAGTGTACTCCACCCATTCCCCATGTCCGAGCTGTCCCTGGAAACCACTGGCGCCGGTCCTGACCTGGTGCTGCTGCACGGCTGGGGGCTGTCCCGCCGGGTGTGGCGGGCCGCTCCCGGCCTGCTCGACTGGTTGGGGGCGCGTCACCGGGTCACCCTGGTGGACCTGCCGGGGCACGGTGCCGGGGCCGGCCGGCTGTGGCCCCTGGACGACGTGCTGACGGATCTGGCGGAAGCGCTGCCGGCGCGCGCCCACTGGTTGGGCTGGTCGCTGGGCGGCATGCTGGGGCTGGCCTTCGCCGCCCGCTGGCCGGCCCGGGTGCGCAGCCTGCGGCTGGTGGCGGCGGTGCCGCGCTTCGCCGCCGCCCCGGACTGGCCGCAGGGCATGGCGGTCGGGGCGCTGACCGCCATGGGCGAGCGGCTGGCGGCGGATCGGGATGGCGAGCTGCGCCGCTTTCTGGCCCTGCAGTTCCTCGACGATCCCCTGCCGGCCGCCGAGCGACGCGCCCTGCAGCGTGGCGTGCGGGACGCGGCGCCGGCCGCGGCGGCGCTGGCCGATGGCCTGCGCCTGCTGCGCACCCTGGATCTGCGGCCCGCCTACGCCGGCCTGGCCTGCCCGGCCGCCGTGCTGCTGGGCGGGCGCGACCGGCTGGTGGATCCGGCGCTGGCCGGCGCGCTGCGCACGCTCAACCCGGCCGTGCCGGTGCGGGTGCTGACCGGGGCCGGCCACGCCCCCTTCCTCACCCGGCCGGCCGAATTCCGCGACTGGCTGCGGGAGACCGGCCATGACTGACGTCCCCGATCTCGACTTGCGTCAGGCACGACGTGCCTTCGAGCGGGCCGCCGGGCGCTACGAGGCGGCCGCCGTGCTGCAGCGCGAGGTGGCCGACCGCCTGCTGGCGCGGCTCGACTATATCCGTCTGCAGCCACGCCGCGTGTTGGACCTGGGGGCCGGCACCGGCTTCTGCACCTGGCCGCTGCAGGCGCGCTACCCGCGCGCCCAGGTGCTGGCCATGGACTTCGCCCACGCCATGCTGCGCCGCGCGCGCCGGCCGCGCCGCTGGTTCCGCCGCACGCCGGCCTTCGTCTGTGCCGACGCGCGCGCCCTGCCCCTGGCCGGGGCCAGCGTGGAGCTCATCGTCTCCAGCCTCATGCTGCAGTGGTGTCGCCCCCTGGCGCCCTGCCTGGCCGAGATGCGCCGCGTGCTGGCCCCCGGCGGCCTGCTGCTGTTCACCACCTTCGGTCCCGACACCCTCAAGGAGCTGCGCGCCGCCTGGGCGCAGGTGGACGACGCCCGCCACGTGCACGCGTTCGACGACATGCACGACGTGGGGGACGCCCTGCTCGCTGCCGGCTTCGTCGATCCGGTGGTGGACATGGAGATGCTCACCGTCACCTACGCCGACGTGCTGGACCTGATGCGCGACCTGCAGGCCATCGGCGCCCACAACGTGGCCACCGGCCGGCGCGCGGGCCTCACCGGCCGCGGCGCCCTGCGGGCCATGATGCGCGCCTACGAGGGCTTCCGCGGTGAAGACGGCCGCCTGCCGGCCACCTGGGAGGTGGTGTACGGCCACGCCTGGGTTGGGGAGGTGCCGCCGCCCACGCCCTGGCCGGCCGGCGGGATACCCCTGCGACAAAAAGTGTGAATTTTTGCGGGGCTTTTCTCCGATCTCCCCGGAAATTGCCTCAGTAAAACAATGAAATGTGATGACGGCGGGCCCTGTCAGGGCCTTCCAAGGCAAGTCCAAGTGGTTTCCGTAAATAGGAATGCTTTATGAAACAGATAGATATGGTTGTTACGCTCTGCAGGGAGGCCATCCGGTATTAGCAGTTGATAATATTGGAAGATATTATAAATATTGTTGTTATAGGGGGGGGCTTCGGTTAGCATCTGCAAAAATTTTGGCGTAGGGGCGAACAGGGCGGGTGAGTTCGCACGACGAGACGCAGATCATCATTTCCCCCAACGCGTCCCTGGGCCGTGGCGCCGCCGTCAGTGCACTGGCCATCATCGCCCTGACGACGCTGGCTGTCGCCTTGGCTTGGTCGCTGGCCGGTTTCTGGCTGGTGCTGCCCTTCGCGGGCCTGGAGGTGGTGGTGCTGGTCGCCGTGTTTCGCCACGTGCTGCATCAAGGGCAGTTCCGCGAGGTGATTCGCATCGGCCGCGACCGGGTGACGGTGCAGACGGGGCGGGGGCGGCCGGAGCGGGAATGCCACCTGCCGCGTCCCTGGACGCGCGTGGTATGCGAGCCGGGGCCCTTTCGCGGCTACCCCTGCCGGCTTTGGCTGCGCGCCAGGGGACGGCAGGTGGAGGTGGGCAGTTGCCTCACCGACCCCGAGCGCGAGGCACTGTGGCAGCGCCTCAAGGTATTGCTGCCGTTTGCCGAGACGGCGCGCGCCGACAACGATAACGACGAAGACACCAATTGGAGGCAACGAGGTTCATGAGAAATCCAGCCGGTGCAATCCGCGCGGCGCTGCTGGCGGTGGTAACCCTGCCGCAGTGGGCGATGGCGGACTATGCCCTCAACATGACGCCGGGCGTGACCGACATCAGTCGCAAGGTCTACGACCTGCACATGCTCATCTTCTACATCTGCTGCGCCATCGCCGTCGTGGTGTTCGGCGCCATGTTCTATTCCATCCTCAGGCACCGCAAATCGCAGGGGCACCAGCCGGCCACCTTCCACGAGAGCACGGCGGTAGAGGTGGTGTGGACCATCGTGCCCTTCCTCATCCTGGTGGGCATGGCCGTGCCGGCCGCCAAGACGCTGATCGCCATGGAGAACACGGCCGACGCCGACCTCACCGTGAAGATCACCGGCTATCAGTGGAAGTGGCGTTACGACTACCTGGACGGCGATGCGGCCGGGGTGGGCTTCTTCAGCAACCTGGCCACCCCCCGCGCCCAGATCGAGAACCGGGATACCAAGGGCGAGCACTATCTGCTGGAGGTGGACAACCCGCTGGTGCTGCCGGTGGGCAAGAAGGTGCGCTTCCTGCTGACGGCCAACGACGTGATCCACGCCTGGTGGGTGCCGGACCTGGCCATCAAGAAGGACGCCATCCCCGGCTTTATCAACGAGGTGTGGACGGAGATCAAGGAGCCGGGCGTCTACCGCGGACAGTGCGCCGAGCTGTGCGGCAAGGACCACGGCTTCATGCCCGTGGTGGTGGTGGCCATGAACGAGAAGGACTACCTGGCCTGGGCCGCCGAGCAGAAGGCGGCCAGCGGGGCGGCGGCCGCCGCGGCCGACCGGCAGTGGAGCAAGCAGGACCTGATGGCCAAGGGCAAGCAGGTGTACGACACCAACTGCGCCGCCTGCCACCAGGCCAACGGGCAGGGCATCCCGGGCACCTTCCCGCCCATCAGGGGCAGCAAGGTGGCCACCGGGCCGCTGGACGAGCACATCGCGGTGGTCATGAACGGCCGCCCCGGCACCGCCATGCAGGCCTTCGCCGGCCAGCTGGACGACGTGTCGCTGGCGGCGGTCATCACCTATCAGCGCAACGCCTTCGGCAACGACACCGGAGACGTGGTGCAGCCCAAACAAATCAAGGTCTTACGCTAAAGGGGATCGACAATGAGCACTGTAATGGTCGACGACCACCATCACGAGGAGCACCCGCGCGGCATCACGCGCTGGCTGTTCACCACCAACCACAAGGACATCGGCACGCTCTACCTCTGGTTCGCGCTGCTCATGTTCTTCATTGGCGGCCTGATGGCGCTGGTCATCCGCTCCGAGCTGTTCCAGCCCGGTCTGCAGGTGGTGGAGCCGCAGTTCTTCAACTCCATGACCACCATGCACGCCCTCATCATGATCTTCGGGGGGGTCATGCCGGCCTTCACCGGCCTGGCCAACTGGCTGGTCCCCATGATGATCGGCGCGCCGGACATGGCCCTGCCGCGCATGAACAACTGGAGCTTCTGGATCCTGCCGTTCGCCTTCACCATGCTGCTGGCCACGCTGTTCATGCCCGGCGGCGGCCCGGCCAGCGGCTGGACCATGTACCCGCCGCTCATGCTGCAGACCGGTGACGCCCTGCCTTTCGTGATCTTCTCGATCCATCTCATGGGCATCTCCTCCATCATGGGGTCGATCAACATCATCGCCACCATCCTCAACATGCGGGCGCCGGGTATGACGCTCATGAAGATGCCCCTGTTCGTGTGGACCTGGCTGATCACCGCCTACCTGCTCATCGCCACCATGCCGGTGCTGGCCGGGGCGGTGACCATGCTGCTCACCGACAAGTACTTCGGCACCAGCTTCTTCAACGCCGCCGGCGGGGGCGATCCGGTGATGTTCCAGCACATCTTCTGGTTCTTCGGCCACCCCGAGGTGTACATCCTCATCCTGCCGGCCTTCGGCATCATCTCGCAGATCATTCCCACCTTCGCCCGCAAGCCGCTGTTCGGCTACAGCTCCATGGTGTACGCCACGGCCTCCATCGCCTTCCTGTCCTTCATCGTGTGGGCGCACCACATGTTCACCGTGGGCATGCCGCTGGCCGGGGAGCTGTTCTTCATGTTCTCCACCATGCTCATCGCCGTGCCCACCGGGGTGAAGGTGTTCAACTGGGTGGCCACCATGTGGAAGGGGGCCATGACCTTCGAGACGCCCATGCTGTTCGCCATCGGCTTCGTGGTGATGTTCACCATCGGCGGCTTCTCCGGCCTGATGCTGGCCATCGCCCCGGCCGACTTCCAGTACCACGACAGCTACTTCGTGGTGGCCCACTTCCACTACGTGCTGGTGCCCGGCGCGGTGTTCGCCATCATGGCCGCGGTGTACTACTGGCTGCCCAAGTGGACCGGCCACATGTACAACGAGAAGCTCGGCAAGTGGCACTTCTGGCTGTCCACCCTGTTCGTGAACCTGACCTTCTTCCCCATGCACTTCCTGGGGCTGGCCGGCATGCCGCGGCGCATCCCGGACTACGCCACGCAGTTCGCCGGCTTCAACGAGATCGCCTCCATCGGCGCCTTCGGTTTCGGCCTGTCGCAGCTGCTGTTCCTGTACCTGGTGGTGCAGTGCGTGCGCGGCGGGGCCAAGGCCAGCGCGCAGGTGTGGGAAGGCGCCCGCGGGCTGGAGTGGACGCTGCCCTCGCCGCCGCCCTATCACAGCTTCACCACCCCGCCGGTGGTGCGCTGACTGCCCGTGGCCGGCGCCCTGCGGCGCCGGCCGCCTGACCTCATTCACAGAGCGAGTCCCGCCGCCATGAACGCACAACAGGCAAAACGCATCCGCCTCACGGTGGTCGCCCTGGCCCTGCTGGCCGCTGCCTTCTACGTGGGCTTTTTCCTCGTCATGTCGCGGGGGTGAGGGCGTGAGCGGCAACCGGCATGGCAGGGGTGGGCGCACGGCCCTCAAGCTGTCGCTGATCGTGCTGGGCATGTTCGGCTTCGGCTTCGCCATGGTGCCCTTGTACAACGTGTTCTGCGACATCACGGGCATCAACGGCAACACGTCCAGCGTGAAGACGGCCAGCGAAGCTACCGGCTATCAGGTGGATCCGACGCGCACGGTGAAGGTGCAGTTCGTGGCCAACCTGAACAATGCCCTCAACTGGGAGTTCCGGCCCCGGGTGTTCGAGATGAAGGTGCATCCGGGCCAGGTGGCCACGGCCGAGTTCATTGCCCGTAATCGGCGGACGGATGCGGTGGTGGGGCGGGCTGTCCCCAGTGTTATGCCGAATGTGGCTGCACGGCATTTCCGCAAGACGGAGTGCTTCTGCTTTACGGAGCAGCGTTTCGCCGGCGGCGAGGAGCGTGTCATGCCGGTGCGCTTCGTGGTGGACCCCGACCTGCCGGCGGACGTCACCACCATCACCCTCTCCTACACCTTTTTCGACGTTTCCAAGACCGCAGCCAAGAACAACGACGGTCGAGCGACCATCACCAACGGAGGTTAACCATGGCCCATGCCCAAAGTTCCTACTATGTGCCGCACGGGAGCCACTGGCCCCTGGTGGGCTCCATCGGTCTCACCACCCTGCTCGTGGGGTTCGCGATGTTCCTCAACAACGCCCCGGTGGGCGCCTATCTCATGCTGGGCGGGGTGGCCATCACGCTGATCATGATGTTCGGCTGGTTCGGCACGGTGATCCGCGAGAGCGAGCGCGGCATGTACAGCGACTGGGTGGATCGCAGTTTCCGCTGGGGCATGTTCTGGTTCATCTTCTCGGAGGTGATGTTCTTCGGGGCCTTCTTCGGCGCCCTGTTCTACGCCCGCGAGCTGGCGGTGCCCTGGCTGGGCGGCGAGGGCACCAAGGTCATGACCAACCAGCTGCTCTGGCAGGGCTATGAGGCGGCCTGGCCCACCAACGGCCCCGGCGCGGTGGGCGGCCAGTTCAGCGCCATGGAGGCCTGGGGCATCCCGGCCCTCAACACCCTCATCCTGCTCACCTCCGGCGCCACCATCACCTGGGCCCACTGGGGGCTGAAGGAGAACCG
>JALVPS010000318.1 GCA_027031685.1 Gammaproteobacteria bacterium
GATGCGCAGCTCGCCGGGGCGCAGCCGGCACAGCAGCGGGCTGTGGCCGGGCAGGATGCCCAGCTCGCCCGCTTCGCCGGGCGCGGCCACCTGCTTGACGGGGCCCTGGTAGAGCAGCCGCTCGGCACTCACCAGGGTGAATTCGAAGGGGCGCTCGTCGTCGTTGTCGTGACGCATGTCGGGCCTCCGGGTGCGGGCCGGACGGGCCGACCACGTGACCTGATTATGGCAAGTCGCCGAGGTTTTTGTTAGCAACCAGGTGACAGGCCCGCCGCCCGCGGCCGGGCGGGGGAGCGGGCGCACCGTCAGCCGGCCAGCTGGCGCAGCACGTAGGGCAGGATGCCGCCGTGGCGGTAATAGTCCACCTCGTTGGGCGTGTCGATGCGCACGCGGGCGGTGAAGCGGATCTCGCGGCCGTCCTCGGCGGTGGCGGTCACGGTGACCGTCCTGGCCGCGCCGTCGCCCAGGCCCGCGATGTCGTAGCGCTCGCGGCCGGTGAGCCCCAGGCTGGCGGCGTTCTCGCCCGGCTGGAACTGAAGCGGCAGGATGCCCATGCACACCAGGTTGGTGCGGTGGATGCGCTCGTAGCTCTCGGCGATGACCGCGCACACCCCCAGCAGGCGCGGGCCCTTGGCGGCCCAGTCGCGCGACGAGCCGGAGCCGTACTCCTTGCCGGCGATGACGATGAGCGGCACGCCCTCGTCCTGGTAGCGCATGGCGGCATCGAAGATGGTCATGGTCTCGCCGTCCGGCAGGTGCACGGTGACGCCGCCCTCGGTGCCCGGCGCCAGCAGGTTGCGCAGGCGGATGTTGGCGAAGGTGCCGCGCATCATGACCTCGTGGTTGCCGCGCCGCGCGCCCAGGGAGTTGAAGTCGGCCGGCTGCACGCCGTGCTCCAGCAGGTAGCGGCCGGCCGGGCTGTCGGGCTTGATGGCCCCGGCCGGGGAGATGTGGTCGGTGGTGATGGAGTCGCCCAGCAGGGCCAGCACCCGCGCGCCGCGGATCTCCTCCACGGGCGGCGGGGTAAGGGACATGCCCTCGAAGTAGGGCGGCTTGCGGATGTAGGTGGAGGCCGGGTCCCACTGGAAGGTCTCGCTGTGGGGGGCGTCCAGGGCGCGCCAGTGGTCGTCGCCGTCGAAGATGTGCGCGTAGCTCTCCGTGAACTCCTCGCGCCGCACGTGTTCGGCGATGGCCTGGCGGATCTCCGCCTGGCTGGGCCAGATGTCCTTCAGGTACACGTCGCGGCCCTCGGCGTCCCGGGCCAGTGGTTCGCGGAAGGGGTCGAAGTCCACCCGCCCGGCCAGAGCGTAGGCCACCACCAGCGGCGGCGAGGCCAAGTAGTTCATGCGCACCTCGGGGTGCACGCGGCCCTCGAAGTTGCGGTTGCCGGACAGCACCGACACCGCGCACAGGTCGTGCTCGGCGATGGCTTGCGAGACGGCCTCCGGCAGCGGGCCGGAGTTGCCGATGCAGGTGGTGCAGCCGTAGCCGGCCAGGGCGAAGCCGAGCGCCGCCAGGTCGTCCAGCAGGCCGGCGTCCTGCAGGTAGCGGGTGACGGCCATGGAGCCGGGCGCCAGGGAGGTCTTGACCCAGGGCTTGCGGCGCAGCCCGCGCGCCACCGCCTTCTGCGCCACCAGGCCGGCGGCCAGCATGACCGAGGGGTTGGAGGTGTTGGTGCAGGAGGTGATGGCGGCGATGACCACGGCGCCGTCGGCGATCTCGACCCGCTCGCCGTCGATCTCCACCGTGGCCGGCCCCTTGTCGGGGATGTTGCGCTCGGCCTTGAGCTCGGCCAGGGCGGCCGGGAAGTGCTCGGCCATGGTGCGCAGCGGCACGCGGTCCTGGGGCCGGCGCGGGCCGGCCAGGCTGGGCTCGACGGTGGACAGGTCCAGTTCCAGCACCGCCGAGTAGCGCGCCTCGGGGGTGTCGGCGTCGTGCCACAGGCCGGTGGACTTGGCATAGGCTTCCACCAGGGCGATCTGCGCCTCGTCGCGGCCGGTCAGGCGCAGGTAGTCGAGGGTCTCCTGGTCGATGGGGAACAGGCCGCAGGTGGCGCCGTACTCGGGGGCCATGTTGGCGATGGTGGCCCGCTCGCCCATGGGCAGGTGGGCGATGGCCGGGCCGAAGAACTCCACGAACTTGCCCACCACGCCCAGCTGGCGCAGCCGCTCCACCACGGTCAGCACCAGGTCGGTGGCGGTGGCCCCCTCCGGCAGCTCGCCGGTGAGGCGGAAGCCCACCACCTGCGGCACCAGCATGGAGATGGGCTGGCCGAGCATGGAGGCCTCGGCCTCGATGCCGCCCACGCCCCAGCCCAGCACGCCGATGCCGTTGACCATGGTGGTGTGCGAGTCGGTGCCCACCACCGTGTCCGGGAAGGCCTGCCAGGTGCCGTCCTTCTCCTGTGGCATGACCACCCGCGCCAGGTACTCCAGGTTGATCTGGTGCACGATGCCGGTGTCCGGCGGCACCACCTTGAAGCCGGCGAAGGCGTTCTGGCCCCACTTGAGGAACTGGTAGCGCTCGCGGTTGCGGCGGAATTCCAGCTCGGCGTTGAGATCGAAGGCCTGCGGGGTGCCGAAGTAGTCCACCTGCACCGAGTGGTCGATGACCAGCTCGGCCGGCTGCAGGGGGTTGATGCGCCCGGGGTCCTGCCCCAGCTCGCGCATGGCGTCGCGCATGGCGGCCAGGTCCACCACCGCCGGCACGCCGGTGAAGTCCTGCATGAGCACCCGCGCCGGGCGGTAGGCGATCTCGCGGCTCGGCTCGGCCTGCGGGTCCCACTGGGCCAGGGCCTCGATGTCCGCCGCCGTCACGGTCACGCCGTCCTCGTTGCGCAACAGGTTCTCCAGCAGGATGCGGATGGCGTAGGGCAGCCGCTCGCTGCCGGGCACGCGGCTGACGTCGAAGATCTCGTACTGGCGTCCGGCGACGTCCAGCGTGGTGCGGGTGTCGAAGCTGTTGCTCATGGGGACAGGCGCTCCCTGACGGTGAATGGGAGGCGCGATTATACGGCCCGGCCGGCGCGGCGACACCCGCCGCGCGCGGCTCAGGCGCCGGCAAGCAGCTGGCGGGCGGCGTCGATGAGGCGCTGGCGGCCCAGCAGCAGGCGCAGGCGGCCGCCGCCGGCCTGACGCCAGAGCACGGCGGCGCGGATGCCGGCCAGCAGCAGGGCGCGGATGCGGGCGGCGGTGGCGGGGTCCTGCAGGTGGGCCTGCTCGCCCTTGACGATGATGCGCGGGCCGAGGCGGCTGATGGTCTGCTGGTAGATGTCGCCCAGGCGGCGCGTCACGGCCTCGTGGCCCAGGTCATCGAAGTAGTCGCGCTGCCGCTCGGCCTCCTCGATGAGCTGGATGAGCCGGCGGCCCGTGTCCGGCCGGGCGCGCAGCTTGCGCTCGAGGTGCATGAGGCTCACGGCGTAGCGGGAGATGTCCAGGCCCAGCGGGCCGCGGCCCGGGTTGTGCAGCAGTTCGGTGACCAGGCGCAGGCCGGGGCGCAGCCCCTCCAGGTGGCCGAACACCTCGTCGATGCTGCCGGCGTCGTTGCTGAACAGGCTGCGCAGCAGGGGGGCCTGGGCGCCCGGGTCGGCCTGGCCGGTGTAGGCCAGCTCGCGGACCAGGCTGGCGGCCTGGAAGATGGCAGCCAGGGCGATGGCTCGGTTGCGGTCGTTCTTTTCCATGGCGCGCTCCGGTGTCAGCCCGCGCTGCTGGCCAGGATGGGGGCGGGCGGCGGGTCTTCCAGTGCGGCGCGGCTGTCGGCGCGCCGGTCGATGATGGCCCCGCCCAGGCACTCCTCGCCCCGGTAGAACACCACCGACTGGCCGGGGGTGACGGCCCGCTGCGGCTGGTCGAAGCCCACCTGCAGCGTGCCGTCCGGACCGGCGTGCACGGTGCAGGGCTGGGCCGGCTGGCGGTAGCGGGTCTTGGCCGCGCAGCGCAGGGGCAGGGCGGGGGGCTGGCCAGCGATCCAGTGCACCTGGGAGGCGGCCAGCCAGCGGTGGAACAGGCGCGGGTGGTCGTGGCCCTGCACCACCACCAGGCGGTTGCCGTCCAGGTCCTTGTCGGCCACGAACCAGGGGGCGTCGCTAGCGCCCGCCACGCCGCCGATGCCCAGCCCGTGGCGCTGGCCCATGGTGTAGTACATGAGGCCGTGGTGGCGGCCGATGACCCGCCCGCGCTCGGTGACGATGTCGCCCGGCCGGGCCGGCAGGTAGCGGGCCAGGAAGTCTCGGAAGCGGCGCTCGCCGATGAAGCAGATGCCGGTGCTGTCCTTCTTGGCGGCGGTGGGCAGGCCGGCGCGGCGGGCCAGGGCGCGCACCTCGGCCT
>JALVPS010000319.1 GCA_027031685.1 Gammaproteobacteria bacterium
GAAGAAGCCGCGGTAGGAGAGCAGGGCCTCGTACACCGCGCCGAGCTGGTTGATGCCGAGCTGGGCGTAGGAGACGCGGCCCCGGCGCTTGCGCCCCTTGCCCGGCCGGGTGAGCGACATCTTGCGAATCACCTGCTGCAGGGTCTCGTTGCGGAAGCGGACCTTGTTGAGCAGCGGGGTCTGGGCCGGGTCGAACAGGTGGCTGTCGAGCGGCTCGATGCTGAAACTGTTGTGCACCGGGGCGAAGGCGTCGGCCGTGCCGCTGCCGCTGCCGTCGTGGCCTTCGTGGATCAGGCGGAACAGGCGCTGGATGGATTCGTGCAGGTGGTGGCCGTTGCGCGATTCCTTGCTCTCCAGGCGCACCAGCTCCAGGTCGCGCAGGCGCTCCAGGCTGTAGCCGAGGCGGTAGGCGTCGGATTGCAGCGGCACATAGCCGAGGTCGGGGCGCGCCTCGATGTAGAACAGGAACAGCAGCCGGTACATGTAGCGCAGGCACTCGCGGTTGAGCTGGTCGGCGTCGAGGGCGTTCTTGCCGGTGTAGCCGGTTCTGGTGTGCTCGATGAGGTAACGGGCGGCCTCGTTGCCGAGCAGCTCGATGGACTGGCGCAGGGCGTACTTGAGGTCTTCGCTGACGGCGAAGGCGTGCTTGTGGGCGTTCTCGTCGAGGCGGTCGAGGAGGCTGTCGCCCGCCTCGGGCAGCAGGCTCTCGCGGTGCAGCAGCACGGCGGCGGCCTTGAGGGTGGCGTCGTCGCGGCGGCCGAGGATCTCGTCCCAGTCGAAGCGCAGCAGGCGGTTCTGGTTCCACTTGAGGCGGTCGATGAGCAGGAGCTGGCTGTGGCCCATGAGCAGCACCCAGCGCGGGGGATGGGGCTGGGCGAAGAGGCGTTTGGTGATGATCTCGTTCCAGCTCTGGCGCAAGATGTCAGGGTCTGGAGGTAAAGCCGGCGGGACGCCGGCGCTCCCAGGCGCACCCTCCGGGAGCGCCGCCGTCTCGGCGGCATTTTGAAAGGCCGGCGGGGCCTCACCGTGGAACTGCTCGCGCACCGGGCGCAATTCCAGCGGGTCGATGCCCTCGTGGTTGGGGTCGAGGGCGCCGAGGACGACCAGCTCGGGCAGGGCCTCGGGCGCCGTGCCGAGCACGGGGATCTCGCCGCCCTCTTCCAACGCCAAGTCGTGCGGTCGCCAGGGGTGGCCGAGCACGGTCATGAACCGGCGGAACAGGCCGCGTTGCAGTTCGATGCGGCTTTTGGTCACGCGCTCGCGGCGCAAGCGGTCGCTGGTGGCGAAGTATTCACGGGCCAGGTTGCGCAGGCCGGTCCAGGGCGCGCGCCAGTCGTCGCCGGCCTCTTTGGCCTGTTGCTCGCGCTCGGCCCACTCCTGCAGGCGCGCCTTGATGTCGCCCTGGAAGACCTCGCTCAGGTAGTGATGGCTGTAGAACTCGTTTTCGTTCTGGATGCCGACCCAGGTGGCCGCGCTGTCGCTGATGGCCATGCTCAGCCCTCCGGACGGGCCAGCACGGCCACCACCTGCAGCCAGGGATGGGGCTCGGTGGTCATGGTGTCTTCCACCCACTCGATGTACTGGTCGAACAGTTCGTTGATCTCGTGCTCGCGCAGGGCGCGCCGGTGTTGCTTCACCTCGGGTGGCTGTCGCGATGCCTCCAGTTGCCGTTCCAGCTGGCGCAACTGGCCCTCGCGCAGCCGCTCCAGCTCCCTGAGCTGTTGGTCGAGCCGTTCGTTGATGGTTTCCTCGAAGCGGTCACGCCGCGCCTTCATCCAGGCCCGGGCCTGCTCGATCACGCCGGGCAGCGCCTGTTGCAGGCGCTCCAAGGGCAGGGGCGCGCCGGTGTTGGGGATGGGGTTGCCGCCGAAACCGCTGCGCTTCAGCCAGTCGCGGAAGGGCTTGATCTCGCGGACGCCCCGACCGTCACAGGTGATGGCCATCCATTCGCTCACCAGCGGGTGGCTCTTGCGGTTGGGCACCACGCCGGAGACCAGATAGAGCGCCGAGCCCGGCGCCAGGCCGTCCCGCCAGGCGATGACCGGCGCGGTATGGCGGCCGAAGGCGGTGAGCATGCGGTCGGAGAGCCATTCCATGAGGGGATGCTGGGGCCACAGGTAGTGGATCTTGGGCCAGGCGCTCTCGTCCTCGCGGGAGCGGGCGATCTCCCGTTTGATGACCTCCACGTCGTCGGTGAGTTGGAACTGCCCCTGCTCCGGATAGACCTCGCGCGGCAGGAAGCGGAAGCGGTGATGCAGGTCGTCGGTGATGGTGAGGCTGATGTGGTGGCGCGCGGCATCGGCCGTCCATTGCAGGGCCTCGCCGCGCTGCTCCAGGCGCGCCAGCGCCCGCTCCGCCCAGTGATAGTGGCTGTCGAACAGGCTGGGCAGGGGGTCGATGAGGTCGTCTGGGAGCGCCGCCGTCCCGGCGGCCATGATCGAGGATGGGGAAGCCGGCAAGATGCCGGCGCTCCCATCGGGGGAGGCGGTCTGGCCGGCGCCTGGGAGCGCCGCCGTCTCGGCGGCATTTCGAGTAGCCGGCGGGACGCCGGCGCTCCCAGAGGGATTGCCGCTTGCCGGCGGGACGCCGGCGCTCCCGGTGTCGCCGAGAAAGAGGGCCAGCAGTTCGTCGGCCTCGGTCTGGTGCGCCTCCGGGGTGTACTTCCTGTCGAAGGTCTCGGCATCCTCGCCGCAGGCCATGGCCTCGCTCGTGAGTTCCTCTTCCTGCTGGCTGTCGTACACGCCCATGAAGGCGGAGGGGTCGCCGATGTTCTCGTAGGCCTGGCGGTCCTTCTCTTCCAGCACCTCGAGGATGCGCATGTCGCCGCGGATGGTAGGGTTCTCGCTGCGGGTGATGAGGTAGTCGATGCGCGGCGCCCGCTCCTGCCCGTAGCGGTCGATGCGGCCGTTGCGCTGCTGGAACACCATCAGCGACCAGGGCAGGTCGAAATGGATCAGGCGGTGGCACTGGTAGTGCAGGTTGATGCCCTCGGAGGCGACATCCGAGCACAACAGCACCCGCAGCGGCGACTCGGGCTTGCCGAAGGCCTCCACCACTTCCTGCTGTTCGATGTCGCTCAGGGAGCCGTGCAGCTGGGTGATCTGGTCGGCGCGCAACCGGAGATCGGTGCGGAGCCGGTCCTGCAGGAAATTGAGGGTCTCCAGTCGCTCGGAGAAGATCACCAGGCGGTCGTCACTGGCGCCGGGATCCCAGGCGTAGGCCTCGCTGGTGAGCAGGCCGATCAGCGCCCGATACTTGCTGTAGTGCTCCGGGGTGATCTCCTGCAACGCCCGGTCGAGGGCTTGCAGACCGTCGAGTTCGGCCTGGATGGCCTCGGTGATGCCGGCCGCGTTGCGCTCCAGCCTGGCGATGCGCTCGGCCACGCTGCGGCGGCAGGCGGCGGGACTGGAGAACAGGGCCTTCTGCAGGCCCACGCGCAGCAGGGCGTTTTTCTCCGCCTCCACCGCCTCGCCCTTGCGGGTGAAGGGGATCGCCAGTAGCGCGTCATAGGCGGCCTCCTCCCGCGGGGTGGCCTGGTGGTGATGCCGAAACACCTGGCGCTCGCGGAACTCCCCTTCCACCTGATCGCGGATGTCCTTCTTGAAGCGCCGGATCACCAGCCCCTTGTGGCGGAAATCCTCGTGGGTGTAGTGCTCGGGGTCGCCGATGGCGGTGGGATCGAGCATGTTCATCAGGCTGGCGAAGCTGCGGGCGCGACCGTCGTGGGGGGTGGCCGAGAGCATGATGAGGGTGTCCGAGCGCGTGGAGAGCAGGCGGGCCAGCCGCGCGCGTTGGCTGCTGGTGCCCCGCTCGGCCACGTTGTGACACTCGTCGATGATGATGATGTCCCACCACGCCCGTTCCAGATAGACGCGGTATTCGCTGTCCTGCTTCAGGGTGTCGATGGAGATGATGGCCTTGTCGTAGTAGTGGAAGGGGTTGTGATTGGTGGGGATGCGGTTGCGCACCCGCTGCAGGCCGATGGAGTCGAGGCGCGTCAGGGGGATGGTGAAGCGGTTCCAGAACTCCTTCTGGAACTGGGTGAGCATGCTCTTGAGGGTGAGCACCAGGATGCGCCGGCCACGCCCGCGGTGAATCAGCTCGGAGACCAGGATGCCGGCCTCCAGGGTCTTGCCCAGCCCCACCGCATCGGCGATGAGGATGCGCTGGCGCGGCTGGCGCAGCGCCTGGATGGCCGGCTCGAGCTGATAGGGCACCAGATCCATGGCCGCCTCGTGGGCGATGTGGATCCGGTCGTCGTTGATGGACTGACGGCGCAGCTGGCTCTCGATATACAGCAGGCTGTCGGCGTGGCCGGGCGAGT
>JALVPS010000320.1 GCA_027031685.1 Gammaproteobacteria bacterium
CGCCCACCCCCTTGATGGCCCCCAGGCCGTACAGGATGCTGCCGTCGGCCAGAGCCTGGAAGGCGTAGCCGGAGCGGTTGATGTCCGGCGGATGGACGGTGAGCTGCAGCTCGCGGCACTCGTCGATGAGGGTGACCACCTTGTCGGTGTTGTCCATGTCCGCCGACAGCACGGAGGCCATGAAGGCCGCCGGATGGTGGGCTTTGAGCCAGGCGGTCTGGTAGGAGAGCAGCGCGTAGGCAGCGGAGTGCGACTTGTTGAAGCCGTAGCCGGCGAACTTCTCCATCAGGTCGAAGATGTGGCTGGCGGTGGCCTCGTCCACGCCCCGCCCGGTGGCCCCCTTGAGGAAGATGTCGCGTTGCTTGGCCATCTCCTCCGGCTTCTTCTTGCCCATGGCGCGGCGCAGCAGGTCGGCGCCGCCCAGGGTGTAGCCGGCCAGCACCTGGGCGATCTGCATGACCTGCTCCTGGTACAGGATCACGCCGTAGGTGGGCTTGAGGATGGGCTCCAGGTCCGGATGGGGATATTCGACCTTCTGGCGGCCGTGCTTGCGGTTGATGAAGTCGTCCACCATGCCCGACTGCAGCGGACCGGGGCGGTACAGGGCCACCAGGGCCACGATGTCCTCGAACACGTCCGGCTGCAGGCGGCGGATGAGGTCCTTCATGCCGCGCGACTCCAGCTGGAACACGGCCGTGGTCTGCTGCGCCTTGAGCAGGGCGAAGGCGTCCGGGTCGTCCAGGGGGATGCGGCCGATGTCCAGCGGGTCGTCGGCCGGGCGGTGGCGGTTCACGGCCTTCACCGCCCAGTCGATGATGGTCAGCGTGCGCAGGCCCAGGAAGTCGAACTTGACCAGGCCCACGGCCTCCACGTCGTCCTTGTCGAACTGGGTGACCAGGTTGCCGCCGCCGGCCTCGCAGTACAGCGGGCAGAAGTCGGTCAGCCGGGTGGGGGCGATGACCACGCCGCCGGCGTGCTTGCCGGCGTTGCGCGCCAGGCCCTCCAGCTTGCGCGCCAGGTCGATCAGGGCGCGCACCTCCTCGTCCTGCTCGTACAGGCTGTGCAGCGCCTCCTCCTGGGCCAGGGCCTTGTCCAGGGTCATGCCCAGCTCGAAGGGAATGAGCTTGGCGATGCGGTCCACGAAGCCGTAGGGGTGGCCCAGCACGCGCCCCACGTCGCGCACCACCGCCTTGGCGGCCATGGAGCCGTAGGTGATGATCTGCGACACCTTGTCGCGCCCGTAGCGGCGCGCCACGTAGTCGATCACCTCGTCGCGGCGGTCCATGCAGAAGTCCACGTCGAAGTCCGGCATGGACACCCGCTCCGGGTTGAGGAAGCGCTCGAACAGCAGGTCGTAGGCCAGCGGGTCCAGGTCGGTGATCTTCAGCGCGTAGGCCACCAGCGAGCCGGCCCCCGAGCCGCGCCCCGGCCCCACCGGGATGCCGTTGTCCTTGGCCCACTGGATGAAGTCGGCCACGATGAGGAAGTAGCCGGGGAAGCCCATCTGGATGATCACGTCCAGCTCGGCCTGCAGGCGTTCCTCGTAGGCCTGCACGCGCGCGGCGCGGTCCGGGGCGTCGGGCGGCAGCAGCACGACCAGCCGCTCCGCCAGACCGCGGCGCGCCTCGGCCTCGAAATAGGCCTCGGTGGACAGGCCGTCGGGGACGGGGAAGTCGGGCAGCACCGGCCGGCCCAGCTCCAGCGTCACGTTGCAGCGGCGGGCGATCTCCACCGTGTTCTCCAGCGCCGCCGGGATGTCGGCGAACAGCTCGGCCATCTCCTGCGGCGAGCGCAGGTACTGCTGCTCGCTGTAGTAGCGCGGGCGGTGCGGGTCGTCCAGGGTGCGCCCCTCGTGGATGCACACGCGCGCCTCGTGGGCCTGGAAGTCCTCTGTCGTCAGGAAGCACACCTCGTTGGTGGCCACCACCGGCAGGTCGTGGCGCTGGGCCACCTCCACCGCCGCGGCGATGTGGCGCGCCTCGTCCGGCCGTCCGGTGCGCTGCAGCTCCAGATAGAAGCGGTCCGGGAACAGCCGCCGCCACCAGTCCAGCTCCGCCTCGATGCGCGCCGCGTCCCCCGACAGCAGGGCCGGCCCCAGCGGGCCGCGCACCCCGCCGGACAGGGCGATCAGCCCGGCGCTGCGCTCCGCCAGCCATTCCCGCGCCAGCGTGGGCACGCCGCTCGCCTGCCCCTCGCGGTAGCTCCGCGAGATCAGCTCAGTCAGGTTGCGGTAGCCGTCGTTGTCCTGGCACAGCAGCACCACCCGCGCCCGGCCCGCGCCGTCGGCGTCCTGCAGCCAGGCGTCCACGCCGAAGATGGGCTTGATGCCCGCCGCCAGCGCCGCCCGGTAGAACTTGACCATGGCGAACAGGTTGCTCTGGTCCGTGAGCGCCACCGCCGGCATGCCCAGCTCCGCCACGCGCGCCATGAGCGGCTTGATGCGCAGCAGGCTGTCCACCAGCGAATACTCGGTGTGCAGGCGGAGATGGACGAAACTCGGCTCGCTCATGACGACGAAGGATCGCGCTGGCGCAGCGCCTCCGCAACGGGGCGGAAGCTGCGCCGGTGGTGGGGCGTGGGGCCGAGGCGCGCCAGGGCGGCGCGGTGCGCGGCGGTGGGATAGCCCTTGTGGCGGTCGAAGCCGAACTCCGGGTGCGCGGCGTGCAGGGCGACCATGGCGGCATCGCGCGCCACCTTGGCCAGGATCGAGGCGGCGCTGATGGCCGGCTCCAAGGCATCCCCCCTGACGATGGCGCGGCAGTCGCAGTCCAGCGCCGGACAGCGGTTGCCGTCCACCAGCACGCGCCCCGGCGCCCGGTCGAGCCCGGCCACCGCCCGCTGCATGGCCAGCATCGTGGCATGCAGGATATTGAGACGATCGATCTCCGCCACGCTCGCCTCCGCCACCGCCCAGCACAGCGCCTCGGCGCGGATGCGCGCCGCCAGCCGCTCGCGCTGCGCCGCCGACAGGCGCTTGGAATCGGCCAGCCCGTCAATGGGTCGGGCCGGGTCCAGGATCACCGCCGCAGCCACCACCGGGCCGGCCAGGGGGCCGCGGCCGGCTTCGTCAACGCCGGCGGTCAGCATGGGGTGGGGCTTCTTGGAGTTGTCTTGGGGTTGTCTTGCGGTGCCGTGCAATTTTCGCGGCCTGTAATGCCCGTGGCTTCGGTTTCCGGCCCTGCCCGGCCGCGAGTTCCCTTTTTTGCTCGCCCAAAAAAGGGAACCGAAAAAAGGGCGCCCCTGCGACCGCCTGTTTCCTGCGCTTCTCGGCCCGGCCGGGGTCGGCCGACGTGTCCCTTCGCGCGGCCGACGCGCGCCATCCCTGGCGCGCCCCTGACGGGCTGTTTCCGGCCGGGCCTTGCGATGCTCGGGGCGATCGAAGGGGACCCGGGACCGCAGCGCGCGCTACGCGCGCGACTGCAAAAGAAAACCCGGCCGTCGAGAGCGCCGGCATGACAGGCCGCGAAATACCGCACTGCCTTGCAACGTCCACGTGCACCCGAGCTGGACTGGCAGCCACTCTGCATCGGCCACGGCCCTTTAACCCCCCTCTCCCCCTTGGGGGAGAGGGCCGGGGTGAGGGGGAAGCCGCCCACGGCACCCATGTCAGCGGCGACGCAGCCCGCGCGGCCGGGACCAGCGCGTGGGGGCCGGCCGGCACCAGCCGCACCAGCGGGCGGGCCGGTGGGGCTTCAGCCGCATTTGGAGTCCCCGCAGCTCAGGCAGGTCATGCAGCCGTCCAGCAGCACCACGGCCTTGGCGTTGCATTTCTTGCACAGCACGGCGTTGTCCGGGTACTCGCTTTCGCCCTCGTCGGCGCCGGGGCTGGTGAGCTCGAATTCGGCGCGCTTGGCGTCGATGAATTTCTTCTGCCGCTCGTCCAGTTCCGGGGCCTTGAGCATGCCGATGTGGATCAGGTGCCGCTCGATGACGTCGCCGATCTCGGCAATGAGCGAGGGCACGTAGCGACCCTTGTTCCAGTAGCCGCCGCGCGGGTCGAACACGGAGCGCAGCTCTTCCACCAGGAAGGTGACGTCACCACCCTTGCGGAACACGGCGGAGATGATGCGCGTCAGGGCCACGATCCACTGGAAGTGGTCCATGTTCTTGGAGTTGACGAAGATCTCGAACGGGCGGCGCAGTTCGTATTCCGTTCCCTCGTTGAGCACGATGTCGTTGATGGTGATGTACAGGGCGTGCTCGGAGACGTGCTCGGGCGGCTTGATCTTGTAGGTGGAGCCGACCAGCATCTCCGGCCGCTCCACGCTCTCGTGCATCTGGATGATCTCCGCGCCACCCGGCAGGGTCTC
>JALVPS010000321.1 GCA_027031685.1 Gammaproteobacteria bacterium
GCCTCGATGACGAAGTACTCGGGGTGGCCCAGGCGGGCCGAATGGCCAAAATTGCGCGGCACGCCGCCGATGAGAAAGCCCGGCGCCAGCCCGGCCACCTCCAGGATCCAGGCCAGCATGCTGGCGGTGGTGGTCTTGCCGTGGGTGCCGGCCACGGCCAGCACGTGGCGCCCGGCCAGCACGTGCTCGGCCAGCCACTGCGGCCCGGAGGTGTAGGGGATGCCCGCCTCCAGCAGGGCCTCGACGATGGGCAGGCCGCGCCGCATGACGTTGCCCACCACCACCACGTCCGGCGGCGGATCGAGCTGGGCCGGGTCCCAGTCCTGGCGGTAGGCGATGCCGGCCGCCTCGAGCTGGGTGCTCATGGGCGGATAGACCTGGCGGTCGGCGCCCGTGACGCGGTGGCCGCCGGCACGCGCCAGCTGCGCCAGGCCGCCCATGAAGGTGCCGGCGATACCGAGGATGTGCAGATGCTGTCGTTGCGCCATGGGGCAGCGACTCTACAATACTTTGGCAATGGCTGCCGCCGCCCGCTTGACGTCGAAGAACACCATGCCCAGCTTGGCCTCGCGCCGGGTGAGCACCGCCAGTACCGCATCCGCCCCGGCGTGGGCCAGCAGGATGAAGCCCCGCCGGCCGCGTACCAGCACCTGTTCCAGATCGCCGCGCCCCAGCTCGCGCGCGGCGCGGTCACCCAGGGACAGCATGGCGGCGCTCATGGCCCCCAGGCGGTCCTCGTCGATGTCGCCCGGCAGCAGGGAGGCCATTACCAACCCGTCGGTGGACACGATGGCCGAGGCCTCCACGTCGACCGAGCTGCCGTTCAGCTCGCGCAGGATGGAGTGCAGGATATCTTCTCGCATGGTGGTTCACTCCTCGTGAGTCGTGCGGGCCGCGGCGGGCGGCCCGGGTCGTTGTTCTCGTTGCGCCGTTCAGACCGGCGGCGCGCCTTCCAGGCCGGGGTCGATCTCGTACAACAGCGCCTGCAGCAGGACCACCACGTCGCGCCGGCGGCGGGCATCCACCTCCAGTACCGGGGCGCGCAGGCCGTGCACCCGCAGGCGATGGTTGTAGTTGGCCAGGGTGGGGTCGGCGGCGATGTCCATGCGCGTCACGCCCAGCGTCAGGCGCGTCTCGCGCAGCAAGGGCGCGAAGGCCGCCAGAAAACGGTCCAGCGCGCGCAGGGCATGGCGCGCGTCGTTGTTCACCAGCAGCACCAGGCCAATGGCCCCCTCGGTCAGGATGTCCCACATGAAATCGAAGCGGGCCTGGCCCGGCGTGCCGTACAGGTGCACCTTCTCGCCACCCCCCAGCCGCAGCAGGCCGTAGTCCATGGCCACCGTGGTGGTCTCCCTGGGGGCCCGCCGCATGTCCCGCGAGCGGGCCTCGGTGCGCACCGGCGGGATGTCGCTGATGCTGGCGATGGCAGTGGTCTTGCCAGCCCCCACCGGGCCGGTGAAGACGATCTTGTGCTCAGCCATGGCGCCGCCCTCCCCCGCCCAGGTAGCGCAGCAGGCGTCGCAGCAGGCCGCTCTCCCCGGCCGGCGGGGCGGGCCGGTCGTCCAGCCGCCCGGGGCACGACTGCGGCACCACCAGTCCCCAGGCATGGCAGGCGCTGTAGAAAGAGAAGATGCAGCCGGGCGGCACCGGCAGGAGGAGCTGGGTGGCCCGCAGGCTGATGGCCTGGCGGTGCCACAGGGCCGCCAGGCGCAGGGCATGGGGCGGGCGCACCAGGCGCGTCAGGTTGGGCCAGGCGGACAGGGCGAAGGGCCGCTCCAGCCGCGTACCCGCCGGAATGCGGCCGCGCGCGCACCACAGCACCACCAGCCACAGCAGGGTGTCGGCGCGCTGGCTGGAGCGGCGCAGGCGGGCCACCCTGAGGCTGGGCACCGGGGCGACGAGGCGCGCCGCCGAGCCGGCCGGGAGGCGCAGCCGACACAGGGCGCGCAGCTGACGGCCGTCCAGGCCGCACCACACGCGCTGGCCGCCGTCGAACACCACCACCGGCTTGCCCAGCCCGCGCAGATGGACCGGCTCGCCGCTGCGCCGCGCCAGGTCGATGGCCCGCGCCAGCAGGTCCTGCAGGTGCTCGTCCGGACGGTAGTAGAGCGACTCGGGCAGCATCGCCTGTTCGTAGTGCTCGCCCGGCTGGTTGCCGCACAGAACCAGCGTGTCCTCGTCCCCGCCGGCGCGCGTCGCGGCGGTGGCAGTGGCGCGGAGGGGTGGCTCCGCCAGCTGGGCCTGCAACTCCCGCTGCACGGCGGGATGGCCCTGCAACAGGCGTTGCCGGGCGCGCACGCGGCGCTGGCGCGCCACCAGCGGGCGGACCCGCTCCAGGGCGGCCAGCAGTTCGGCGGCCTGCACCGGCTTGGCCACGCACAGGGTGCCGGGCAGCTCGCGCGGGTGCAGGGTGAGGGCGATCACGGGCAGGCCGTGGCGCCGCCGCCAGTCCTGCCAGTGGCCGCGGGCGCCGGGCTGGTCCAGGTCGACGAGGGCCACATCGGCGTCCACCACCGTGCCCGGCTCGGCCACGGCCGCCCCCGCGCCGTGGCGGAAGAAAGTCGTCAGCAGGCGACGCATGTCCGGCTCGATGCCGAGCAGGGCGAGGCGGAGTCTGGGCGGTGTTTGCTGCATGGGCGTCGGTCCGGCAAGGATGGAGGCCACGCTCCGGAAGGGGGCGCGGCCGGTCGTCGCCAAACTAGCGCCGCCCGAACGGGGACCACGTGAAAGGGCTCAAATTTGGATCGAGGCGGGACAGGGGTTCACGTCAGGGCGTGCCGCCGGTCACGCGCGATCCGCAACCGGGGATACGGAACGGTTCAGGGGGCGCTGTCGGCGCCTTCCAGCTCCTCCAGCTCGCGGATCATGTCCTCCTCTGGCCCGGCCGCCTCGTTCACCGCGCCGTCCGTGACCAGCACCTCGCGCCGCTTGAGGTAGGCGTCGCGCAACACCTCATAGGGATCGTAGAAGCCGCCGCCGAACACCTCCTCCACCTTGAGGGCGCGCGAGCGGGCGTCCATCAGGTCGAGGGTGCGCAAGGCCAGGCGCGCCTCGTCGTCGCGCACCCAGCTGAGGGGGCTGAAGGCGCGGTCGACCAGCCGGCCGCCGGCATCGCGCACGGTGCTGGGGCCGAGTAGGGGCAGCATGAGGTAAGGACCGGCATGGACACCCCAGCGGCCCAGGGTCTGGCCGAAGTCCTCGTCGTGCTTGGTGAGCCCCGCCTCGGTGGCGATGTCGAACAGTCCGCCCAGGCCGAGGGTGGTGTTCATGACCAGGCGGCCGGCGTCGGTGCCGGCGGCGGCGAACTTGCCCTGCAGCAGGTCGTTGAAGAAGATGCCCACGTCGCGCAGGTTGGCGAAGAAATTGGTGATGGCACTCTCCACCACGTCGGGGGTGATGCGCTGGTAGGTCTTGACCACCGGCTTGACCACCGCCTTATCCAGCTCGGTGTTGAAGCGAAACACGGCCCGGTTCCACGACTCCCAGGGATCGCGCGGATCGCGGGCGCCGGGCGGCACGCTGGCACAGGCGGCCAGCAGCCCGACCAGCAGGCAGACGAACAGCGGACGGAGACGGCAGGTCACGGCGGCGGACGGCACCCTCAGCGGCGCCGCGCGGCAATGCGCAAGCGCAGGGCGTTGAGCTTGATGAAGCCCCCGGCGTCCTGTTGGTCATAGGCGCCGGCGTCGTCCTCGAAGGTGGCGATGGACTCGTCGAACAGGCTGTCGCTGGCCGAGCGCCGCCCCACCACGCTGACACCGCCCCTGTACAGCTTGAGGCGCACCTCGCCGTTCACATGCGCCTGCGAGGCGTCGATCATGCGCTGCAGCATCTCGCGCTCCGGGCTCCACCAGTAGCCGTTGTACACCAGCGTGGCGTAGCGCGGCATGAGCTCGTCCTTCTGGTGCGCCACCTCGCGGTCCAGGGTGATGGACTCAATGGCGCGGTGGGCCTTGAGCAGCACGGTGCCGCCGGGTGTCTCGTAGCAGCCGCGCGACTTCATGCCCACGTAGCGGTTCTCCACGATGTCCAGCCGGCCAATGCCGTGCGCACCGGCCATCTCGTTGAGGCGGGTCAGCACCTGGGCCGGCGACAGCGGCTCGCCGTCGATGGCCACCACGTCGCCCCGCTCGAAGGTGAGCACCAGGTAGGCGGGCTCGTCCGGGGCCTTCTCCGGGGCCACGGTCCAGCGCCACATGTCCTCCTCCGGCGCGTTCCAGGGATCCTCCAGCGGGCCGCCCTCGTAGGAGATGTGCAAGAGGTTGGCGTCCATGGAATAGGGCGACTTCTTGCCGGCCT
>JALVPS010000322.1 GCA_027031685.1 Gammaproteobacteria bacterium
ACGACCGCGGCACCCTGTTCGGCCTACAGTCGGGCGGGCGCACCGAGTCCATCCTCATGTCGCTGCCGCCGCTGGTGCGCTGGCGCTACAACTGGCGCCCCGAGCCGGGTACACCCGAGGCGCGCCTCTACGAGCGCTACCTAGTGCCGCGCGACTGGCTCGGCGAGGCGTAGCATCTGCGTCTCGCTCTCGGCCCGCCGGTCGATATTGGTGAGCGGGCGGGAGATGTAGTAACCCTGCGCGTGGTCCACCTTGCACTCGCGCAACAGCTTGAGCGTGTTGGCGTTCTCCACGTACTCCGCCACCGTCTCCATGCCGTGCAAGTGAGCGATCTCGTTGATGGCGATGACGATGTTCTGGTTGATGGGGTCGGTGGCCAGGTCCTGCACGAACTGGCCGTCGATCTTGACGATGTCCACCGGCAGGTGCTTGAGCTGGGAGAAGGAGCTGAAACCGGTGCCGAAGTCATCCAGGGCGAAACGCCAGTGGCGCTTGCGCAGCGTCTGGATGAAGTTGCGCGCCACGTCCATCTTCTCGATGGCGCTGGTCTCGGTGATCTCGAACACCATGCTGCCGGGCGGGATGCGCGCCTGGTTCAGGTAGTGGTCGATCTGGCGCAGGGCGTCCGGGCTGTTGAGGGTGGAGCCGGACAGATTGACCGAGAAGCTGGCACGGCGCCCCTCGCGGTGCAGGGCCTGCAGGTGGCGCAACGCCTCGCGCACCACCCACAGGTCGATCTTCTGCATCAGGTTGAAGCGCTCCGCCATGGGCAGGAAGGCCAGCGGGCTGACCATGTCGCCGTCGTCGTGGCGCATGCGCACCAGCACCTCGTAGTGGTCGGGCATGTGGGCCAGCGAGGCCCACAGCCGGTTGGGCTCCTCCGGCAGGGCGCTGAAGTCCACCTGGTCGAGCGGCAGGATGGGCTGGTACATGAGGGTGAACTGCTGCCGCTCCACGGCCTCGGACAGGCGCGCCGACCAGGCGATCTCCTCGTTCATGGAGGCCTTGTCGGCGTCGGTCTGCTCCGAGTACAGGTGGCACTGGTTGCGGCCCTTGCGCTTGGCGATGTTACAGGCGATATCGGCATTGGCCAGCACATCCTTGTCGGTCAGGCCCGGCTCGATCATGGCGATGCCGATGGAGCAGCTCAGCTTGAAGGACACCTCCTCGCTGATGTAGGCCACCTCCTGCAGCATGCTGCGCAGGTGTTCGGCAATGTGGACCGCCTCCTCTTCCTGCACCTCGCGCAGCACCACGGCGAACTCGTCGCCCCCCAGGCGCGCCACCGCGTCGCTGTTGCGCACGCACTCACGCAGGCGCTGGCTGGCCTCCACCAGTAGCTTGTCGCCAGCGTCGTGGCCAGCCGTGTCGTTGAGGTACTTGAACTGGTCCAGGTCGATGTACAGCAGGGCCGAGCGCAGCCCGGGCATGCGGTTGATCTTCTCCGCCTCACGCCTGAGGGCCTTTTCGAAGAAACGCCGGTTGTACAGGTCGGTGAGCGGGTCGCGGGAGGCCTGCCAGATGAGCCGCCGCTCCAGCCGCTTGCGCTCGGTGATGTCGCGGAAGGCCACCACCGAGCCCTGGCGGCGGTCGTTGAAGCGCAACGGCTGCACAGTGCACACCACGTGGAACTTCTGTCCGCCCACACGCGAGAAGACCGTTTCCCAATGGGTCAGCTCGGTGCCGCTGGCATAGGCCTCGGCCAGCCGGTCGCGGGCGCTCCGGTCGGCCTTGCGCTTGCCGTCGTGGATGTGGATGAGGCGCGAGGCCAGCTTGCCCAGGTACTCCTCGCTGCGGCGGAAGCCCAGCATGCGCGCCCCGGCCGGGTTGAGGAAGGTGATCCGGCCCTCGTTGTCCACCCCGAACACCCCCTCACCGATGGAGGTGAGGATGGCCTCGAAGCGGCGCCGCTCGGCGTCGGCCGTCTTCTGCAGCGCCAACAGGCGCGCCAGGGCGTTGACACGCGCCACGATGAGGGCATCGGTCTCCGTCTTGAACAAGCATTCCACCGCCCCCAGCTCCAGGCTGTGCTGCACCGACCTGTCGTTGTAGTCGCTGATGAGCATGACCGGCCGCAGGCGACCGCAGCAGGGGTTGTCGGACAGGCTGGCGAAGAGCTGTGCCGCGCCTCCGGTCTGCACCAGATGGTAGTCCACGATGACGATGTCGAATTCCTGGCTGGCTACCGCGACCTGGGCGTCGTCCACGCGGTGCACCAGGGTGACCTCGTAGCCGGCCGAACCGAGGATGCGCGCGTAGCGCTCGCAGTCCAGCGGCGAGTCCTCCAGCAGCAGCACGCGGCCACGCCCGCTGCCGGCCGCGCCGTGCCCCCCGGCGGGGACCGGCAGGCGCAACCGGTCGAGGAACTCCAGCAGCTCCAGGTGCTGGGCATGGGCAAAGCGACGTGCCTGCGGACGGCGCTGCAGCCAGGCGGCCAGCTCGGCACCGGGAACGTCGCCCAGCAGCAGCAGTGGCAGGCGCGCCAGGGGTGGCCGGTCGAGCATGGACTGCAGCAGTGCCAGCAGCTCCGGCTCGTAGTCCACCAGCCCCAGCACCACGGCGTCCCAGGGCGCCTCCGCCACGTCGCGCAGCAGGGTGACCGCCTCCCAGTAGTCCTTGCACTCCACCGGGTCGTAACCCGCCTCGTGCAAGGTCTGGGCCAAGGCGAACCGCTGCGTGTGCGAATGCTCGATCAGTAGTACACGGTACATGGCATTGGGTTCTCGCGTGGCAATCCTTGTCCACCTTGGGCGGGATGGTAGCGACCGAACAGGGATGACGCTGTGACCGGCGGTCACAAGGCCACGTAAGGGCGGACAGCCGCGCGTCCTCGAACGTTCCCTACGTGAAACACCTCACATCACGGACCGGGTCGGCGCGGCGGCTGTGCCATAATCGCGCCATTGTGTCCTTTCCCGGGAGTACGTCATGAGCCACGGTTATCCCCCCGTCCGCCCGCGCCGCATGCGGCGCGACGAGTTCAGCCGCCGCCTGATGCGCGAGCACCGCCTCACCACCGACGACCTCATCTGGCCCGTGTTCGTGCTGGAGGGCCAGAACCAGCGCGAGCCGGTGCCCTCCATGCCGGGCGTGGAGCGGCTCAGCATCGACCAGCTGCTGGTGGAGGCGGAGCGTGCCGCCGAGCTGGGCATTCCGGCCATCGCCCTCTTTCCAGTCACGCCACCGGAACGCAAGTCGGAACTGGCCGAGGAGGCCTACAATCCCGACGGGCTGGCGCAGCGCGCCGTGCGCGCCCTCAAGGCCCGGCTGCCGGAACTGGGCGTGATCACCGACGTGGCGCTGGACCCGTTCACCTCCCACGGCCAGGACGGGCTGCTCGACGAGAGCGGCTATGTGACCAACGATGCCACGGTGGAGGTGCTGGTGAAACAGGCCCTGTCACATGCCGAGGCGGGCGCCGACATCGTGGCTCCATCGGACATGATGGACGGCCGCGTGGGCGCCATCCGGGCCGCCCTGGAGAAGGCCGGCCACGTGAACACCCGCATCCTGGCCTACTCGGCCAAATACGCCTCCAGTTTCTACGGGCCGTTCCGCGACGCGGTGGGCTCGGCCGGCAACCTGGGCGGCGGCAACAAGTACAGCTACCAGATGGACCCGGCCAACAGCGCCGAGGCGCTGCGCGAGGTGGCGCTGGACATCGACGAGGGAGCCGACATGGTGATGGTCAAGCCCGGCATGCCGTACCTGGACATCGTGTGGCGCGTGAAGGAGCGCTTCGGTATGCCCACCTTCGTCTATCACGTGAGCGGCGAGTACGCCATGCTCAAGGCGGCCGGCCAGCAGGGCTGGATCGACGAGCGGGCCTGCGTGCTGGAGGCCCTGCTGGGCATGAAGCGGGCCGGCGCCGATGGCGTGCTCACCTACTACGCCCGCGAGGTGGCGGGCTGGCTGCGCGAGGGCTGCTGATGGACCGCTATGCCGTGCTGGGCAACCCGGTGGGGCACAGCCTGTCGCCGCGCATCCATGCCCTGTTCGCCGCCCAGACCGGCCAGTCGCTGGGCTACGAGGCCCTGGAGCCGCCGTTGGACGGCTTCGCCGACTTCGTGGCCGACCTGCACCGGCAGGGCTACCGCGGCATGAACGTGACCATCCCCTTCAAGGGCGAGGCCTGGGCCCTGGCCGAGCCGCGCTCGCCACGAGCCGAACTGGCGCGCTCGGTGAACACCCTCATTCGCACCGGGCAGGGCTGGCGCGGCGACACCACCGACGGGGTGGGGCTGGTGCGCGACCTGACCGGCAACCTGCGGGTGACGCTGACCGGCTGTCGCCTGCTGCTGGTGGGGGCCGGCGGGGCGGCCCGCGCCGTGACCGGCGCCCTGCTGGAGGCCGGCCCGTCCGTGCTGCACGTGGCCAACCGCACCGCCCCCAAGGCGCGCGAGCTGGCGCGCGCCTTCGCCCATATGGGGCCCATCCGCGGCAGCGGCCTGGACGGCCCCTACGACGACTGCCCCTTCGACGTGATCATCAACGCCACCGCCACCAGCCTGGAGAGCACGGTGCCCGACCTGCCGGACGGGCTGCTGCGCCCCGGCGGGCTGGTCTACGACATGATGTACGCCGCCGAGCCCACCCCCTTCGTGCACTGGGGACTGGTGCAGGGCGCGGCGCGCAGCGTGGACGGGCTGGGCATGCTGGTGGAACAGGCGGCGGAGAGCTTCTGGCTGTGGCGCGGCGTGCGGCCGGAGACGAGGCCAGTGCTGGCCGCCCTGCGCACCGAGCTGGGTTACCGCGACGGCGAGTGAGCGGGACGCTCAGGGCAGGGCGGCCAAGCCGTCCACCACATACTGCATGGCGATCACCGCCAGCAGCAGGCCGGTGAGACGGGTGACGACACCGATGCCGCCCAGGCCCAGCAGGCGGCGTATCCACGGCGCCAGGGCGAAGGCCACGAACACCGCGCTGCAGGCGGCCATCACCACCGCCGTCAGCAGGCCCGGCGACAGCGGCCGCGCCGCTCCCTGCTGCCAGATGAGCACCGCGGTGATGGCCCCCGGCCCGGCCAGCAGCGGCGTGGCCAGGGGCACCAGCGCCACGTGATCCTTGTGCAGGCTCTCCTCCTCTTCGCGCGCCGAGCTGCGGATGTTGGCCGGGATCAGGTTGAGGAGCTGCAAGGCGTAGATGAAGAAGATGCCGCCGCCGGCCAGCTGGAAGGCCGGCAGGGTGATGCCAAAAAAGCGCAGTATGGCGTCCCCCGTGAAGCCGAACAGCAGCAGGATGGCGGCCGCCGTGACACAGGCCACCGCCGCCACGCGCAGCTGCGCGGCCCGCCCCAGCCCGCCGGTGAGGGCCAGGAACATGGGCAGGTTGCCCACCGGGTCCATGATGATGAGCAGGGGGATGAACAGGGCCAGGAAGTCGCGCGTCACGCCCCGCCCTCCAGGGCGCGGCGGTGGCGCGCGGCCAGCTGCACGTAATGGGCCGCCGAGTAGCGCAGCCAGTCCCGTTCCGCGTCGCTGAGCGGGCGCTGGCGCCGCACCGGCGAGCCCAGCCACAGGTAGCCACCCTCCAGATGCCGCCCCGGCGGCACCAGGGAGCCGGCCCCCAGCATGACCTCCGCGTCCAGCTCGGCGCCATCCAGCACCACGCTGCCCATGCCGATCAGGCAGCGGTCGCCCACCGTGCAGGCGTGCAGCGTGACGTTGTGCCCCACGGTCACCTCGGCGCCCACCACCAGGCCGCGCCCGCCGGGCGTCCACTCGCTGTCGTGGGTGACGTGCAGCACGCTGCCGTCCTGGATGTTGCTGGCGCGGCCCACCTCGATGGCCTGCACGTCGCCGCGCAGCACCGCCCCCGGCCACACCGACACCTGCGCGTGCAGGATGACGCGGCCGATGACGGCGGCCAGCGGGTCCACATACACGTCCTCGTGCAGGCGGGGGCACCACCGCTCGAAGGCTCGGATCACCAGGCCACTCCTTGCCCGTGGGGCACCAGCCCGCGATCGGGCTAAAATAGCCCCTCTCCTGTCCGGATGCCACCGCCCATGAACACCACCGTCCACCGCCCCACCCTGCTGCGCCGCCTGGACGCCTACGCGCGGCTGGTGCGCCTCGACCGGCCCATCGGCATCTTCCTGCTGTTGTGGCCCACCCTGTGGGCGCTGTGGCTGGCGGCCGACGGCCTGCCAGACCTGCACGTGCTGGCGGTGTTCGTGGCCGGGGTGGTGCTCATGCGTTCGGCCGGCTGCGCCATCAACGACTACGCCGACCGCCACATCGACCCGCACGTGGCGCGCACCTGCCAGCGCCCGCTGGCGGCGGGAGAGATCACGCCGGGCGAGGCGCTGGGGGTGTTCGCGGCGCTGGCGGGGCTGGCCTTCCTGCTGGTGCTGAGCCTCAACGCCCTGACGCGCTGGATGTCGCTGGTGGCCGTGCTGCTGGCCGCCAGCTATCCGTTCATGAAGCGCTACCACTACCTGCCCCAGGTGCACCTGGGAGCGGCCTTCGCCTGGGCCATTCCCATGGCCTTCACGGCCCAGACCGGGACCCTGCCGCCACCCGGCGGCTGGCTGCTGTTCTTCGCCAACCTGCTGTGGACCACCGCCTACGACACCATGTATGCCATGGCCGACCGCGAGGACGACCTGCGCATCGGCGTGAAGTCCACCGCCATCCTGTTCGGCGAGGCGGACCGGCTGATCATCGGCGCCCTGCAGGTCATGACCCTGCTGGCGCTGGTGCTGGTGGGGCGCAGCTTCGCCCTGGGCTGGCCCTACTACGCGGGGCTGGCGCTGGCCGCCCTGTTCGGCCTGTACCAGCAGTTCCTCATCCGCCAGCGCGAGCCGCGCGACTGCTTCCGCGCCTTTCTCAACAACAACTATGTGGGGATGGCGGTGTTCGCCGGCATCGTGGCCGACCGGCTGCTGCACGGGGGGTGAAGCCCGGGAAGCGGGCAAAAAAAAGCGCGGCTAAAGGAGGAAACGCCGCGCCAATATACCACCAAAGGAGGATGGAGGATCGAGGGGACCGAGCAATACCGCTCAATCACTGTATTCATATCTTCTAATATACTTATCGCCTTGTCAACACCCCACTTGCCGGTCTCTCCTGCGCACGTCCCTGCCGAGGGGGAAGCTTCGCGCCTGTGGGCAAAGACTAGCGCGGCCCGCGGCGACATCATTTGACAATGATCAAGTGCGCCGCATCCACCACGGCAAAATTGCACCGTCGTTCACAAAACGTCCGTCACCCACTCTCACAGCATGAGGTGCGCCACCGGCCGGCCGTGCAGCAGGTGCTCCTCGATGATCTCGTCGAGGTCCTCCTCGTCCACATAGCTGTACCAGATGCCCTCCGGATAGACGACGATGACCGGCCCCTCGCTGCAGCGGTCCAGACAGCCGGCGGTGTTGATGCGCACCTGGCCGGGGCCGTGGATGCCCAGATCCTTGCAACGCCGCTTGGCGTAGGCGCGCAACTCGGCAGACTTGAAGTTCTGGCAGCAGGGCTGGCCGCCCTCCCGCCGGTTGGTGCAGAAGAAGACGTGATACTTGTAATAGCTCATGCAGCCCTCGCGGCCATCACCAGAAGTCATACACCAGGGCCAGGGAGGTGGTGGTGTCGGTGCGGCGCTTGTCCGGCGCCACCGACGAATTGTGGTTGACCTTCACCGACAACTCCAGGCCCAGGGCACCCGCCAGGCGCGACTTGAGGGCGGCGTTGGCCACCACATTGCTGTTGTCGCGACCCAGCAGGCCCAGGGCGCTGGCCGACAAACGGCTGCCGGTCCCGTAGTCGTGGACGTAATCCAGTCCCAGGCGCGCCACGGCCCGCTCCTTGCGCCCGTCGCCGCTCAGGGTCTGTTGGCTGAAGCCCGCGCCGACCTCGAAGGCGAAGCGGTCCCACAGGGTCTCCACCAGGGTGTGACGATAACCCAGGGTATGAAAATACTGGTGCCGATAGCCGGCCAACTCGTCGCGCACGGCACGGGTGCTGAAGAACAGGTCGATGTGCGGGTAATACTTGTAGAGCAGCTTGTACTCGGCCTCGTAGCGTTCCGCGGTGCGCTGGCCGTCGGCCTCGTTGCGCAGCACGCTGGCCTGGATGGTGTGGTACCACTGCTTGCCCTCGTAGCGCTCCTGGATGTGGCCGGTCAAGTTGGACACCCGCGTGTTGCCGGTCACCACCACGGCGCCGAAGGAGACGCTGCCGAACCAGCCATAGTCCTTGTCCGTGGCATGGGCGGCCGCCGCACTGGCCGCACTGGCCGCACTGGCCGCACTGGCCGCACTGGCCGCACTGGCCGCACTGGCCAGCACCAGCCCCAGCCACGCGCCCCCTCCGATTCTCCTCATGTGCTGATCTCTCCCGACTCGCGAATGGCATAGAATCGGCCAAGTATTCCGCCGCATCAACCGTATTCGGGAACACCCATGCGTGAACTGACCCTCATCGACCACGTCCTCGACCAGCTCGACCGCGGCCTGCGCGCCGTGCACGCCGGCACACCCGGCACGCAGCGCCCCAGCCCGGCCACGGGTGTGCCGGAAGGCCGCCTCGGCGAGCGGGAGCGGCGCCATGCCGCCGCCCTCATGCGCGTCAACCATGCCGGCGAGATCGCCGCGCAGGCCCTCTACAACGGCCAGGCCCTGGCGGCGCGCGCCCCCGAGGTGCGCGCGCGGCTGGCGCAGTCGGCGGCGGAGGAGACCGATCACCTGGCCTGGTGTCGGCAGCGGGTGGAGGAACTGGGCCAGCACACCAGCCGCCTGGGGCCCTTCTGGTACTGGGGGGCGTTCGCCATCGGCCTGGGCGCCGGGCTGGCCGGCGACCGCTGGAGCCTGGGCTTCATCAAGGAGACCGAGGACCAGGTGGTGCGCCACCTGGAGGGGCACCTGCAGGCCCTGCCGGCCGCCGACGCCCGCAGCCGGGCCATCGTGCAGCAGATGATCGAGGACGAGACCCACCACGGCGAGCAGGCCATGGCCCTTGGCGGGGTGCCCCTGCCGGCGCCGGTGCGCGGCCTTATGCGCCTGGCCGCCAGGGTGATGACGACCACCGCCTACCGCCTGTAGCAGGGCTCACAGCCCCGTCTCGCGGGGCATGTTGCGGCCGTAGAAGATCTCCGCCATCTCGTGGCGCAGCTGGGCCTCGATGCGCTCCAGCTCGGCCGGGGTGTACTCGTCCTGCCCCTGGCCAAACAGGTAGTCGTCCAGATCGAACTGCTTCAGGATCATCTTGGTGTGGAAGATGTTCTCCTGATACACGTTCACGTCGATCATCTGGTAGCGCTCGCGGGTGTCGGCCGACAGGAAGTTCTGGATGGAGTTGATGTCGTGGTCGATGAAGTGCTTGCGGCCCTGGATGTCGCGCGTGAAGCCGCGCACCCGGTAGTCGAGGATGACGATGTCGGAGTCGAAGCTGTGGATGAGGTAGTTGAGGGCGCGCAGCGGCGAGATGCGCCCGCAGGTGGACACGTCGATGTCGGCGCGAAAGGTGCTGATGCCGTGGTCCGGGTGTGACTCCGGGTAGGTGTGCACCGTGATGTGGCTCTTGTCCAGATGCCCCGCCACCACCTCCGGCAACGGACCGGGCCGCTCCTCGTTGGGGATCATCTCCGACACCACCGGCTCCTCGGAGATGAGCATGGTGACGCTGGCCCCCTGCGGCTCGTAGTCCTGGCGCGAGACATCCAGCACGTTGGCGCCGATCAGCTCCGCCACCTCGGTGAGGATGTGGGTCAGGCGCTCGGCGTTGTACATCTCGTCGATATAGCCGATGTACTCCGCCCGGTGCGCCGGCCGGCTGGCGTAGGCGATGTCGTAGATGTTGAAGCTGAGCGTCTTCGTCAGGTTATTGAAGCCGTGCAGCTTGATTCCTCGGCGAGTGGGCTCCATGGGCATGCGGCTCCGAGAAAAACGGGCAAGTGTAGGCCAGCGCCCGGGGTGCGCCAAGCGATGCCGGCGGCCTCGTCAGGCGGCGAGAATCTCGAAGTCGTGGCTGATCTCGGCGCTCTGGCCCAGCATGATGGAGGCCGAGCAGTACTTCTCCGCCGACAGCCGCACGGCACGCGCCACGTGCTTCTCGCTCAGGTCGTGGCCGGTGACGATGAAGTGCACATGGATGCGCGTGAACACCTTGGGATCCTGCGTGGCACGCTCGGCCTCCAGCAACGTCTCGCAGCCGGTCACCGCCTGGCGCGACCTCTTCAGGATGTGCACCACATCGAAACTGGCACAGCCACCCAGCCCCAGCAGCAGCATCTCCATGGGCCGCACGCCCAGGTTGCTGCCGCCGTGTTCCGGCGGCCCGTCCATGACCACCGCATGACCACTGCCCGACTCGCCGACGAACAACATCGGCTCCATCCATCTGACGCGTGCCTTCATGATTTTTCTACCCTTCATCGTGCAGAATTTGACCCGGCTTGCATGGTTTATGCAGAGCTGTTACAAGTTGCTCTTTCCTATGTAATCATTCTGCACAGTTCGCACAGAACGAACGCCATACAGACCGACTTCCAGAGACAACGCAGGAACCCAGCATGGCTGCCTTACCCAGAACCGTACCCGAATTCAGTCCGGTTATCGACAGATTCCTCCAGCACTGCCACATCAAGCATTACCCGCCGCGCTCGGTGATCATCCACGCCGGCGACCCGCCCGAGACGCTGTATTTCATCACGCGTGGCTCGGTGTCCGTCATGATCGAGGACAAGGACGGTCACGAGATGGTGCTGGCCTATCTCAACAAGGGCGAGTTCTTCGGCGAGATGGGCCTGTTCGACGAGAAGGCGCGCAGCGCCTGGGTGGTGGCCCGCGGCGAGTGCGAGGTAGCGGAGATCCACTACAGCCAGTTCAAGAAGCTGGCCGCCGAGGATTCCGAGATCCTGTTCTCGCTGGCCACGCAGATGGCCACCCGCCTGCGCGAGACCAGCCGCAAGGTCATCGACCTGGCCTTCCTGGACGTCACCGGCCGCATCGCCCACACCCTCATGGAGCTGTGCAACCAGCCGGACGCCATGACCCACCCCGACGGCATGCAGATCCGCATCACCCGTCAGGAGATCGCCAAGATCGTGGGCTGCTCGCGGGAGATGGCCGGCCGGGTGCTCAAGGACCTGGAGGAGCAGGGCCTGATCACCGCCCACGGCAAGACCATCGTGGTGTTCGGCGCCCGCTGAACCGCCCCGTCCGGCGGCGCGCACGGCGTCGACCGCCACTCCGGGCTCACTCCCCCCCGAACAGTTCCTGCAGCGCCCGGCCCGGGTCGGGCGCGCGCATGAACGCCTCTCCCACCAGAAAGGCCTGCACGCCGGCGGCGCGCAGGTGCTGCACGTCCTCGCGCCGGTGGATGCCGCTCTCGGTGACCACGATGCACTCCTCGGGCACCCGCTCCAGCAGGTCCAGGGTGGTCTCCAGGCGCACCTCGAAGCTGCGCAGGTCGCGGTTGTTGATGCCCAGCAGGCGCAGGCCCAACGGCAGCACGCGCTCCAGCTCGGCGGCGTCGTGCACCTCCACCAGCACGTCCAGCCCCACCTGCTTGGCCAGCCCGGTCAGCTCGGCCAGCTGGTCGTCGTCCAGAGCGGCGGCGATGAGCAGGATGCAATCGGCGCCCATGAGGCGCGCCTCGTACACCTGGTAGGGGTCGATGATGAAGTCCTTGCGCAGCACCGGCAGGGCGCAGGCGGCGCGCGCCTGGCGCAGGTAGTCGTCACTGCCCTGGAAGAAGTCCACGTCGGTGAGCACCGACAGGCAGGTGGCGCCGCCCGCCTGGTAGGCGCGGGCGATGGCCGCCGGGTCGAAGTCTTCGCGCAGCAGGCCCTTGCTGGGCGAGGCGCGCTTGACCTCGGCGATGACCGCCGGGCCGCCGGCCTGCACGCGCTGCTCGATGGCGCGCACGAAGCCGCGCAGGGGCGGGGCCTGCTCCATCTCCACGCACAGCGTGCGGCAGTCGCGGTCGGCGCTGCGCGCGGCCACCTCCTCGCGCTTGCGTGCCAGGATGCGCTGCAGAACATCAGGCAGGGGGGCGCTCATGCCGCCAGGCTCCGCGTCTTCTCCACCAGGGCGTCCAGCCTGGCCCGTGCACTGCCGTCGGCCAGCACGCGGCGGGCGCGCGCCACGCCGTCGGCCAGGGTGGGCTCCAGGCCGGCCACGTAGATGGCCGCGCCGGCGTTGAGCAGCACGATGTCGCGCGCCGGGCCCGGCTCATCGGCCAGCACGGCGCGGATCATGGCCAGGCTCTCCTCCGGGCTCTCCACGCGGATGGCGTCCAGGGGGGCGGTGTCCAGCCCGAACTCGCGCGGGTGGATGCGGTAGGTGGATACCTGGCCGTTGCACAGCTCGGCGCAGTGCGTCTCGGCGCCGATGCTGATCTCGTCCAGGCCGTCCGCCGAGTGCACCACCAGCACGTGGCGGCTGCCCAGGCGGCGCAGCACGTTGGCCATGGTCTCCAGCAGCGAGTCGCTGAACACGCCCAGCAGCTGGTTGGGGGCGCCGGCCGGGTTGGTGAGCGGCCCCAGCACGTTGAACAGGGTGCGCACGCCCATCTC
>JALVPS010000323.1 GCA_027031685.1 Gammaproteobacteria bacterium
GGGGGCGGGGGGCTCGGGCGGGGCGGCGGGTGGATCGAGTATAGTTCCGTCCGAGTGGTCGATCTTAGGGAATTTCCGTCATGCCTGCCTGCCGATCCCTTCACCCTTTTTGTGTGACGCTATGCCTGTGGCCCCTGATCCTGGCGGGCTGTTCCACCGCAACCCCCACCCCTGCCATGTCCGCCACGCCCTACCAGCTGTTCGGCCTGCGTCCGGGCATGTCCCGGGCCGAGGCCGCCGCCCGCCTGGCGCGCCGCATCCGCCAGCGGCCGTTGTGCCGCCCCATGGGTGGCGACGACCGGCACCCGTTACAACTGTGCACCCTGCAGGGCGTGCCCGGCCGACCCCAGTTGCTGCGCCTGGCCAACACGCCCCTGGCCAGCATCCGCTGGTGGCTGGCGGACGGCCGCGTGGTGCGCGTGCGTGGGCATTTCGCCACGCCGCTCACAGCGGAGGCCGTAGCCCGCCTGCGCGCCCGGCTGGCCACCGACTTCGGCCAGCTGCCACGCACCGCCCCCGATGGCAGCCTGCGCTGGCACCGCGCCGGCCAATCGGTGCGCCTGACCCACACCGCCGTCACCCTGCAGGACGACCGGCAGGCGGCCGGGCTGTACCTGCCCTGAGGCCGTGACCACCTGGTTCGACTCGCACTGCCACCTGCAAGCACCGGCCTTCGACGCCGACCGCACCACCGTCTGGGCGCGCGCCCGGGCGACCGGGGTGCGCCACGCCCTGCTGCCGGCCACCTGCCGCGCCGACTGGCCGCGCGTGGCCGAGACCTGCGCCGCCCTGCCCGGCTGCCTGCCCGCCTACGGCCTGCACCCGCAGTTCATGGACCGCCACCGGCCCGGCGACCTGGACGCCCTGGCCAAGCGGCTGGCGGCCGGCGGCACCAACGCCGTGGGCGAGTGCGGACTGGACTTCTTCGACCGGGACGCGCCACGCGCCCCGCAGATCGCCCTGTTCGAGGCCCAGCTCGACCTGGCGGCGCGCTTCGACCTGCCAGTGGTCATCCACGCCCGGCGCAGCGTGCAGACCGTGCTCGAGCGCCTGCGCCGCCGGCCCGGCCTGCGCGGCGTGCTGCACAGCTATTCCGGCAGCCTGGAGCAGGCCCGCCAGCTGCTCGACCTGGGGGACTTCCGCTTCGGCTTCGGCGGGCCGGTCACCTGGCCCCGCTCGCGCCGCCTGCAGGCCCTGGTGCGCGCCCTGCCGGCGGAGGCCCTGCTGCTGGAGACCGACGCCCCCGACCAGCCCGACGCCGACCACCGCGGCCGGCGCAACGAGCCGGCCTGGCTGCCGACCATCGGCCGGTTCATCGCCGCCCTGCGCAGCATGGGCCCGGCCGAGCTGGCCGCCCGCACCCACGCCAACGCGGCGGCCCTGTTCGGCACCGCGCCGCGCCCCCTTGCGGACAATTTGAGCATGTGATCACAACGCCCGGGACCGAGCCGCCCGTCGCGCCGACCGGCCGCCGCGGCCCGGCGCGGCGATGGGCGTAGAATCCCGCTGCGAGGATCGGGGCAGCCCGCCCCCGCCATCACCCCATCACCCACCGCGACAAAGGAATGAACCAACCATGCGCCATCTCGCCCTGCTTCGCCTGCTGCTGATCCCGCTCGCGCTGCTGCCCGGCCTGGCCGCGGCCTCCGCCGGCGAATCGCACCTGGACCTCACCCGCCACTGGGTGGGCATCACCGCCATCGTCATCTTCGTGCTGGCCTACCTGCTGGTCATGGCCGAGGAGTTCACCGAGCTGCGCAAGTCCAAGCCGGTGCTGGTGGCGGCCGGCATCATCTGGGGCCTGATCGGCTGGATCTACGTGCGGCACGGCATGCCGCACGCCGCCGAGGCGGCGGTGCGCCACAACCTCCTGGAGTACGCCGAGCTGATGCTCTTCCTGCTGGCGGCCATGACCTACATCAACGCCCTGGAGGAGCGGCAGGCCTTCGACGCCCTGCGCTCCTGGCTGATCCGCAAGGGCTTCGGCCTGCGCAAGCTGTTCTGGCTCACCGGCGTACTGGCCTTCTTCATCTCCCCGGTGGCCGACAACCTGACCACCGCCCTGCTCATGTGCGCCGTGGTGCTGGCCGTGGGCGGCGACAACACACGCTTCATCATGCTGGCCTGCATCAACATCGTGGTGGCCGCCAACGCCGGCGGGGCCTTCTCGCCCTTCGGCGACATCACCACCCTCATGGTGTGGCAGAAGGGCATCGTAGACTTCTGGACCTTCTTCGCCCTGTTCGCCCCCTCGCTGGTCAACTGGCTGGTGCCGGCCGCGATCATGCACTTCGCCGTGCCCGACGCGCAGCCCACCGCCTCCGACGAGATGGTGCACATGAAGCGGGGCGCGCGCACCATCATGGCCCTGTTCCTGGCCACCATCGCCACCGCCGTGGCCTTCCACCAGTTCCTGCACCTGCCGCCGGTCATCGGCATGCTCACCGGCTTGGGCTACCTCAAGTTCTTCGGCTATTACCTGAAGAAGACCTCCGCCCTGGACGCCCAGCGCTTCGAGGCCCACGGCGCGCCGGGTGATCAGCCCTTCGACATCTTCGAGCGCGTGGCGCGCGCCGAGTGGGACACGCTGCTGTTCTTCTACGGCGTCATCCTGTGCGTGGGCGGGCTGGGCTTCATCGGCTACCTGGCGCTGGCCTCCGAGGTCATGTACACCCAATGGGGCGCCACCCCGGCCAACGTGGTGGTGGGGCTGCTGTCGGCCATCGTGGACAACATCCCGGTCATGTTCGCCGTGCTCACCATGCAGCCGGACATGTCCCTGGGGCAGTGGCTGCTGGTCACCCTCACGGCCGGCGTGGGCGGCTCGCTGCTGTCCATCGGCTCGGCGGCCGGCGTGGCCCTCATGGGCCAGGCGCGGGGCAAGTACACCTTCTTCGGCCACCTCAAGTGGACGCCGGTCATCGCCCTCGGCTACGCGGCCAGCATCGGAGTGCACTTCCTCGTCAATGGCGCCTACTTCCAGATGGCCCCCTGAATCCACCCACCTTGCTCCCTCCCAGGCCGGGCACGTCCCGGCCTTTTTGTTGCCCGCCCACCGGGCCGGCGGCCCACCCGGGGGGCGCCGGCCACACAAATTCCGCTGCCGGGCAAGCCGCGCCCCTGCCGGCGGCAAGGCCCTGCCACCCCCGTCCGCGCGGCACTCCCGCACCCACCGGCAAGCTCTTGAAAGATGGCTAATCAACCGGCTGGCACCATTCTTGCTGCCCCTCCCTTGCCCAATAACAACAATCGACGACCTGCCACCAAAAGGACCAAGGAAGAAGACCACTGCCATGCACTTGCCGACCCCCAGGAAACTGCGCACCAAGCTCATCCTCACCATCCTGCTGGCCACCAGCCTGCCCATGCTCATCGCCGGCGTGGTGCTGCTGTACTTCGCGCAGAACGCCCTGCGCCAGCAGGCCACCGACCACCTCGTCTCGGCGCGCGAGACCAAGGCCTTCGCCCTCAGCAAGTATCTCGAATCCATCCGCCAGGAGATCACCGAGCGCTCGGCCAACCTGTCCATCATCTCCGCGGCGCGCAGCCTGGGCGACGCTGGGCGCGACTTCGTCAAGGAGGCCGAGCTGGACGACGCCGAGCTGGACGACATGAAGGCCGCCCTGGCCGACTACTACCGACAGCACTTGGCCGGCGAGACGAGCACCGCCGACGGCGGGCCGCGGGACGTCACCGCCCTCATGCCCCGCACCCCCTTCGGCATCGCCATGCAGTACCACTACCTGGCGCAGCATCCGGGCCAAGAGGCCGAGGTGGACCACCCCGGTGACATGAGCGTGTACAGCCAGTTCCACGAGCAGTTCCACCCCGCCTTCCGCAGCATCCTGCGCACCTTCCACTACGACGACGCCCTGCTGGTCAACAGCGACGGGCTGGTGGTGTACACCGCCGCCAAGCGTATCGACTTCGGCAGCGACCTGCGCCACGGCCCGCTCGCCGGCAGCGAGCTGGCGCGCGTGGCGCTCAAGGCTGTGGACAGCCTGGCCAGCGAGCGCGACGCGGTGTTTTTCAGCCAGCTGCACCCCTACGCCCCGGCCGGCGGCCAGCCCGCCCTGTTCATCGCCTCGCCGGTGTACGACTACTTCAACCGCCCGCTGGGGGCCCTGGTGTTCCGCGTCGGCACCGGCGATCTGCTCACCATCCTCGACGACCTGCCGGCCATGGGGCGCACCGAGCGCAGCTTGCTGTTTACCGCCGACGGGCGCCCCATCGGCGCCGCCGGGGCCGCGCTGCAGGTCGGCAGCCGGCAGGGCCTCGTC
>JALVPS010000324.1 GCA_027031685.1 Gammaproteobacteria bacterium
TCGCCTCAAGCAACTGTTCGGCGCCCGGCTGGGCAATCGCCGCTTCGACGCCCAGTGTACCCAGGCCTACTGCCGAATCGCCGCCCTCAATCGCATGACGGGCCTCGGTATGCCCAAAACCGAGCCGTTGGCCGCCTGAGCCACACCAGCGGGGGGACATCACACACTCACATTGAGTTATGCAACAACGCCGCGGGAACTCAAACGCCTGGCCGAGAGTGGCCTGGTAACGGTGAAGCGCATTGGCAACCAGAAGCACTACCAGGCGAACCCGGCCTCGCCCGTTTTCGAGGAGCTGCGCAGCCTGGTGAGGAAGACCGTGGGACAGACGGATCCCGGCAGGACATGGAGGCAACGCTAAGGCGCTTGTACCTTGTACAATAACCGCATCCCACATGTACCCTAGCCCACAGGGCGTCCCCGAGGCCCTCCGGGAATGGCAGGAGAAGAAGCTGGTGCTGTTCATCGAAGGGGGTGGGGTTATCCAGGGTCTGGTAATCAGAAATCCACGGGGTAGCGGATGGGGAAATATGAAAAAAATAATCGACAAGATTCTTCGTGGCGCATCAGATGCAAATATCGCGTTCGATGATATACGTTGGCTCTTGCTTCATCTTGGGTTTGATGAGCGTGTGCGGGGAAGTCATCACATGTACCGAAAGGAGGGTGTTGAGGAAAAAATCAACATTCAGCGCTCCGTAAGCAAAGCCAAGCCATATCAGGTAAAGCAGGTGCGGGAAATTTTGATCAAGTATCGATTGGTGGATGAATAGCTATGTATAAGTACGAAACAATCATTTATTGGAGTGACGAGGATCAATCATTTATTGCTGAGGTTCCGGAATTGCCTGGCTGCATGGCGCATGGTTCAACGCCGGATGAGGCGCTGAAAAATGTACAGGAAGCCATCCAGCTTTGGTTGGATACGGCTCGTGAATTCGGTGATCCAATTCCTGAGCCAAAGGGGCGACGACTGGTATATGCATAATGTGCTGGGCCAGACACCCCAACCAAATCAGGTGCCTTATGAAAAATCGTTTCTATCGCCTCGTTGCCCTTTCGCTCTCCCTGCTGATACTCGCCGGCGGTGCGGCCGCGGCGGAGAAGGCGGAGGCGCAGGATGGGCGAACCCTTCATACCCATGGGCGAGGCGGACAGGGCCTATTTCCTCAGTGAGATGCGGCAGATGCTGGCGAGTATCCAGGGGGTGATGACGGGAATCGGCACGAAGGACAGGGCGTTGATCTACAAGTCGGCGAAGTATTCGGGCAACCGCATGTCGCGGGCCACGCCGGATTCGGTCCGCAGGATCCTGCCCCAGGAGTTCAAGGAGTTGGGCGGGCCGACGCACCTGATGTTCGAGGAGCTGGCGGTCCGCTCGGAGACGGATGACATGGCCACCCTGGCGGAGTTCACGGGCCAGTTGATGCAGCAGTGCCTGGCCTGTCACGCCAGGTTCCGGGTGAAGTGACGGGCCTGCCGGTCCCGGCTGCCTGATGCGGCTAGGCCCTGTGCTACTTCTGGAGCGTTTCTTTCCTCTCCGGCGGTGTCGGCGGAGGCGTCTGCCATCCGCGCGGTCTGTTCATTCCTTTTTCCCTTCCCGCAGCTCGAGTATGGGCGCCATGATCTCCGGCTCGTCCCACTCCCGGCCGCCGACGGCGCGGTAGACGATGCGGCCCTCGGGGTCGATGACGAAGGTGGTGGGCAAGCCGCGCACGGGCCAGTCGTGGATGGCCTTGCCGTCCTTGTCGAGGAGGGTGGGGAATTCGACGGGGTAGTCGCCGGTGAAGGCGAAGATGGTGTCTTCGTCTTCGCCGACGTTGACGGCGAGCATGATTACGCCCTGCGCCTTGAGTTTCTGCCAGGCGCGGTTCATGGACGGCATTTCGCGGCGGCAGGGCGGGCACCAGGTGGCCCAGAAGTTCACGATGACCGGTTTCCCGCGGTAGTCGCTCAGCTTGTGCAGTTTGCCGTCCATGTCCGGCAGGGCGAGGGGCGGGGCGGGCTGGGGTTTGGGCAGGCGGTACAGGGCCTGGTCGGCGGCGGCCAGGCCGGCCGCCGCCAGCAGGCATACGGCGATGAGCCAGGTGAAGCGGATGCGCGGCATGGGGGATCCTCGGGTGGGTGGTTGTGTTGAGTCTAGCCCCTGCGCCGGGCGGCGCCACTGCGGCGCGCCTCAGAAGGAGAAGCGCACGCCCAGGTGGAAGCTGTCGTCGATGTCGTAGTCGCCGTGCTGGTCGAGGTCGGCGGTGACCTTGCGGTAGCCGATGAAGGCGGTGGCGCTGGGCAGCACGTCGGCCTCGAAGCGCACGCCCCAGTGCAGGAAGCTGTCGCCGTCGGCGAAGGTGGTGATGGCCGGGGCGAAGAACAGGTCACCGCCGAAGGCCATGGGCGTGTGACCGGGGATGTGGTACATGGCGCTGCCGCCCAGGGCGAGTGCGCCCACGCTGCGGTCCGGCGTGTCGATGCTGGCGTAGTACAGGCGCCCGCCCAGGCCGAAGGTCCACGGCTGGTCGCCGGCGGGCGAGCCGATTGCCAGCATGCCCAGGCTGCCCATTATGTCGCTGTCGTCATTGAACAGCAGGCCGAAGTCCAGGTCGGCGCCCCCCACCCCGATCAGGTCGGAATCGGCCAGCACGTGGACGGCGGCGGCCTGGTCGCCGAGCGTGATCTCCAGATCGGCCGCGTCTGCGGCGGTGGCGCCCACTGCCAGCAGGGCGGTGGCGGGATAGGCGAGGGCTTTCATCGGCTCACTCCTGAGGGATTCTGCTGATAAGAACGCCGCGATTGTGGAGCAGTTCCCCCAAGGCGACAAGGCGGTTCGTCAATCGGCCTGCGCCGGGGTGAAGTCCAGCGCCGCCGAGTTGATACAGTAGCGCAGCCCCGTGGGCTGTGGCCCGTCCGGAAAGACGTGTCCCAGATGGGCGTCGCAGCCGGCGCAGCGCACCTCGATGCGTGTCATGCCGTGGCTGTGGTCTTCCCGCAGGCGCAGCGCGTCCTCCGCCACCGGCGCCCAGTAGCTGGGCCACCCGCTGCCGGAGTCGAACTTCTCGCTGGAGCGGAACAGCGGCGCGCCGCAGCACACGCAGTGATAGGTCCCTTCGGCGTGGTGGTGGCAGTACTTGCCGGTGAAGGGTGGCTCGGTGCCGCACAACTGCGTCACCCGGTACTGCTCCGGCGTCAGCCTGCCGCGCCAGGCGCCATAGCCCTTGTCATCACTCATGGCTCCCCATCCAACTTGCCGCTTTACAGTCTGGCCGCGCTGCCATCCGGCCCGCCTCCGCCGCCGGGACGGCGGCAGACAGGCCGGGCCTGATGGCCTTGCGGCGAGGCATTGTTGGCACCTTCCGCAGCCGCAGGCCCTGGATGCCCAGTATTCTAGCAGGGAGAGTCGAGGTCCCTCCCCTATCACCGCCAGCCGGTCCACCGCCTTCTGCTCCAGCGCGAGGTCTCCTCTGTCACCGCCCCTCCTGAATCCGAGAGGGGGCATTACGGCTTTGGGCCAACATCGTCCGGGTGGCGGTTGCCACCGGGTCGGCGGCGACCGTAAGATGCCCAGCCTTTCCCAATCCACTCTCATTCACCTTCCAACACGGCACCACGGGCGGGGCACGGGATGCGAACTCAATACTGCGGACTGATCGACGAGAACTATCTGGACCAAGAGGTCACCCTGTACGGCTGGGTCAACCGCCGGCGCGACCACGGCGGGGTCATCTTCGTGGACCTGCGCGACCGCGAGGGCATCGTGCAGGTGGTGTTCGATCCCGACCGGCCGGAAGTGTTCATGACCGCCGAGCGCATCCGCAGCGAGTACGTGCTGCGCGTGCGTGGCCGCGTGCGGCGCCGCCCGGAAGGCACCGAGAACCCGGACCTGCCCACCGGCCAGGTGGAGGTGCTGGGGCTGGAGCTGGAGGTGCTCAACACCGCCGAGACGCCGCCCTTCCAGCTCGACGAGGACGACGTCAACGAGGAGCTGCGCCTCAAGTACCGCTACATCGACCTGCGCCGCCCGGTCATGCAGCGCAACCTGCGCCTGCGCACCCGCGTCACCGGCTTCCTGCGCCGCTTCCTGGAGGAGCGCGGCTTCCTGGACATCGAGACGCCCATGCTCACCAAGGCCACGCCGGAGGGCGCGCGCGACTACCTGGTGCCCAGCCGCACCCACCCGGGCAGCTTCTTCGCCCTGCCGCAGTCGCCGCAGCTGTTCAAGCAGCTGCTCATGATGAGCGGCATGGACCGCTACTACCAGATCGTGCGCT
>JALVPS010000325.1 GCA_027031685.1 Gammaproteobacteria bacterium
GTAAAAGGGTGGGCTCCGCGGGGAATCCCCGCGACTTTTGCGGCTAAAGGGTCGGTATGATATAAAAGCTCGCCTTTTTGTCGACCGCCATCGGGTCGGTGGCGCCCCAACAGCGTGAGTTGCGAGGAGACTTGAATACATGAAAAAGATGGTTTCAGCAGCCCTGGCGGGCCTGATCATCGGCCTGGCCGCCGCCCCGGCCTGGGCGGCTGGCGACAAGGTCGCGGGCAAGGCGAAGTCGACCACCTGCGCCGCCTGCCACGGCATGGACGGCAACAGCGCCAACCCCCAGTTCCCCAAGCTGGCCGGGCAGCACGCCTCCTACATCGTCAAGCAGTTGCAGGACTTCCAACACAAGCGCCGTGTCGACCCCACCATGTCGCCGCAGGCCGCCAACCTGAGTGAGCAGGACATGGCCGATCTGGCGGCCTACTACGAGGCCCAGCCCGCCAAGCCCGGCATGGGTGACGAGAAGAAGGTGCGCCTGGGCGAGATGGTGTACCGCGGCGGCAACGCCGCCATGGGCGTGCCAGCCTGCATCGGCTGCCACGGCCCCACCGGCATGGGCAATCCGGCCGCCAAGTTCCCGCGCCTGGCCGGCCAGCACGCCAAGTACGTGGTCAAGCAGATGTACGACTTCCGCAAGGGCGTGCGTGCCAACGACGCCGGCAAAATGATGCGCAACGTGGCCATCCGCATGACCGACGCCGAGATCGAGGCCGTGGCCGAGTACATCGCCGGCCTGCACGAATAGGACGCATCCTTCACGCGGCGTCGGGAAAGGGGCGGCCTGCGGGTCGCCCCTTTCATTTGGTCGGCCGGCAGCGACCGTCCGTGCCCCGACGGGGAACCGGGCGTGCCACCGCCGGTCGTAAAGGGCGCCCGGGGTGGCGCCGGGAAGCGTGATCGGACGCCTTGATCGGCGTCTGGCATCGTGACTATGCTCGCCCCCCTGTTTCATACAAGAACGGAGTGCTCACCCCAGTGAAGACCCGGATCAGAGTGTTGATCATCGCCCTGCTGGCGGTACTGCTGCCCCTCGCCGCCTGCGCCAAGGGTCCCGACCAGCCCGTGGACAAGGGCAAGCCCAAGACCTTCGAGGAAGGCGTGCACTATCTCGAGCTGTTCGAGCCCGTGCCCACCGCGGTGCCGGCCGACAAGATCGAGGTGGTGGAGATGTTCTGGTACGGCTGCCCGCACTGCTACCGGCTGGAGCCACACCTGCAGGCCTGGCTGAAAAAGCTGCCGGACGATGTGCAGCTGGTGCGCATCCCGGCCGCCATCAATGCCAGCTGGTCGCTGCTGGCGCGCGCCTACTACGCGGCGCAGGAACTGGGCATCCTCGACAAGCTGCACGAGCCCCTGTTCCAGGCCATCCACGAACAGGGCCGGCGCCTGCGCAGCGAGGATGCCGTGGTGCGCTTCGTCAGCTCCTTGGGCTTCGACGGCGAGCGCTTTCGCCAGGCCATGAACTCGCTGGCCGTGCAGACCAAGGTCCGTCACGCCATCGAGCTGGGCCAGCGCTACGGCGTGGATGGTGTGCCGGCGCTCATCGTCAACGGCCGCTACCGCGTGCTGGGGCGCGGCGTGCATTCCTACGAGGAGATGTTCCAGGTGGTGGACTTCCTCATCGACAAGGAACGCGCCCGTCGCCGTGCCGCTACCGCCGATGCCGTCCAGGGGCAGTGAACATCGGGAATGAGAAGCCTGCACAGGAGCGCACCGCGGAGGGCGGTGTAAGCTGCTCCCAACACATGGAAATCGTGAACCGAGCCGCCATGGAACAGCCCGACCCGGCGCGCCTGCGCCTCCTGATCTACAACGTGCAGGTGGGCATCCCCACGCGCAAGTACCGTCACTACGTCACGCACAGCTGGAAGCACGTGTTGCCGTTCCCGGCGCGGCGCGACAATCTGGACCGCATCGCCGACTTCGTGGCCGATTTCGACATCGTCGGCCTGGTGGAGACCGATGCCGGCAGCATCCGCAGCGAATTCATCCACCAGCCGGAATACGTGGCGCGCCGCGCCGGCTTCAAATACTGCTACAGCCGGGTGAACCGCGACCTGGGCATCGTCGCCCAGCACAGCCTGGCCCTGCTGAGCCGCTTCCCGGCCCACTTCACGCGCGAGCACAGTCTGCCCAGCACCATTCCCGGCCGCGGCGCCCTGGAGGCGCATTTCGGCGATCCCGCCGAGCCGCTGGTGGTGGTGCTGGCCCACCTGTCGCTGTCGGCGCGGGCCCGCACCCGCCAGCTGCGCTACCTGTCCGGGCTGGTGGCCGGCTATCGCCACGCGGTGATCATGGGCGACCTCAACGCGGAGCTGCACAGCCCCGAGCTGGCCGAGCTCATGCGGGTCACGCGGCTGGTGCGCCCCGGCCCCGGCGCGCCCACCTACCCCAGCTGGCGGCCGCGCGCCGAATACGACCACATCCTCACCACGCCGGACCTGCAGCCGGGCGGCGTGGAGGTGTATCGGGTCAAGCACTCCGACCATCTGCCGGTGGGCGCGGAGGTGACCTTTCACGGCCTGCGCCCGGCGGCCGCCCGGTGCAGCCGGCCCCCGGCCGTGGCCTGAGCGCCCGATTCCGGCCACGTGGCCAAACGCGGCGAGTACCCGGGCGGGTGCCGCCTCAATCCAAGACATGGAGCGAACGTTATGGACGACACCCTGCAACTCTCGATGACCGAGATCGAAATGCAGTTCGACAGCATGGACGACTTCGAGGTCGATCTGGGCATGGACCCCACCGCCGTCGACCTGCTGCTGGAAGACACCGAAGTGCTGGACATGAAGTTCCGCGAGCAGTCCGCCGCCGCGGTGGACGAGGCGGAGCAGGCCGAGCTGCGCAAGCGCGCCCGTGGCCTGCCCGACCACTTCGGCCCGGACGACGACTTCCCGGCCGAGGGCTGAGCCGGCCGGCGGCCGCGGCCGCCGGATTACCCGGATTGGTGAAGCAGGCCGTCGGTGGCGGCGGGCAGGGCGGGTATGCTGGCGCCCATGAGCCCTGCCCGCCTCCCCGATCCTTCCGAAGCGAGCGCCCTGCCCGAGGCGCTGGCCGAGCGGCTGGACGCCGAACTGCGGCGCTGCCGGGCACGTCTGCGCCATGCGGTGGATGAGTGGGCTGCGCAGGGCGGCGGGGCGGCCGCCACCCACGCGGACGGCGCGGCGCTGGCCCGGCGGCGGGCCGAGATACGCGCCGCCGTGCGCAGCTTGGAAGCGCGCCTCGGCGACGGGCAGGAAATCGCCATGCTGCTGGGCGACTTCGCCCACCTGCCGCCCCTGCGCCTGCGGGCGGTCATCTTCCACGACTCCGGCGCGGTGAGTTTCGTGGGCATGGACAATGCCGGCCAGCCCGCCAACCTGTATCACGAGTCGGGGGCCATGAGCCTGCTGCTGCGGCGGGTGCCGCGCCGCCACACGCGCACCCCGCGCCGACCTGTGGGCTTCTACCGCGCACGCCTGCCCGGGGAGGCGGATACCGGCCAGGGCGACTGAGCGGGACGTGGCGGCCGGCGGCTCCCTGCCCTATGCTCGCCCTCCGTCCATCGCTCCTGCTCGCCATGCCCGTGCCCTGTCCCGTCCGTGCCCGCCTCTGGGTGTTGCCCTGGCTGTGCCTGCTGCCCCTGGCTGGGGCAATGGCCGCCCCCCTGTGCGTCACCGACGATGGCGGCGAGCGGCTGTGCCTGGAGCGGCCGGCGCGGCGGGTGGTGGCCTTGGCGCCGCACGCCATCGAGCTGCTGCAGGCGGCGGGTGCCGGGGCGGCCTTGGTGGGCTGCAGCAGCGGCATCCCCACCCCGCCCGGCTGCCGCGTGGTGGGTGGCTATCCGGGCCTGTCGCTGGAGGCGGTGCTGGCCCTGCGCCCCGACCTGGTGGTGGCCTGGCCGTCCGGCAACCCGCCGCGCCTGCTGGCCCGCCTGGTGGCCCTGGGGCTGCCCGTCTATCGCAGCGACCCGCGCGGCGTGGCCGGCATCGCCGATAACCTGCGCGAGCTGGGCCATCTGCTGGGCCTCGCGGAGCAGGGCGGGCGCGCCGCCGCCGAGCTGCAGCGCCGCTGGGCCGACCTGCGCGCCCGCTGGCGCGGCCGCCGTCCCGTGCGCACCCTGCTGCTCATCAGCAGCCGCCCCCTCATGAGCCTGTCCGCCGATCATCCCGTGCAGGCCGCCTTCGACGCCTGCGGCGCCGTCAATCCCGTCGGTCACACCGCCACCCTGGCGCCCCGGCTGGGCCGCGA
>JALVPS010000326.1 GCA_027031685.1 Gammaproteobacteria bacterium
CCACCTCGACCCAGGCGGGAAAGCCCATCTGCTCGGCCACGTTGAGTGCATCCTGAATGCGCAATTGCTTTTTGGCCTTCTCACGCACGGCGACTTCGTCCCCCGCAGAAACGCGATAGGACGGAATATTGACCGTCCGCCCATTGACGAGGATGGCCTTGTGGCTCACCAGCTGGCGCGCCTCGGCACGCGTGGCGGCAAAGCCCATGCGATAGACCACGTTGTCCAGCCGGCTCTCCAGCATGCGCAGCAGATTCTCACCGGTGGAGCCCTTCTGGCGGGCAGACGCCTTGAAGTAGTTGCGAAACTGCCTCTCCAGCACGCCATAGATGCGTCGCACCTTCTGCTTCTCCCGCAGCTGGATACCGTAGTCGGACAGCCGGGTGCGACGGTCGCCGTGCTGACCGGGCGGCTTGTCCAGCTTGCACTTGTCTTCCAGCGACAGGCCGCGGCTCTTCAGAAAAAGATCCGTGCCCTCACGACGCGAGAGCTTGCACTTAGGTCCGATGTATCTGGCCATGATTCAGTAAACCTTACACACGTCGTTTCTTGGGCGGGCGACAGCCGTTGTGCGGAATGGGCGTCACATCCGTAATGCTGGTGATGCGAAAGCCCACCGCGTTGAGCGCACGCACGGCGGAGTCGCGCCCCGGTCCGGGCCCCTTCACCTGCACTTCCAAATTTTTCACCCCATATTCCCTGGCGCTCTCGCCGGCCCGCTCGGCGGCCACCTGCGCGGCGAAGGGCGTGCTCTTGCGCGAGCCGCGGAAACCGGAACCGCCGGCCGTGGCCCAGGAAAGGGTGTTGCCCTGCCGGTCGGTGATGGTGATGATGGTGTTGTTGAAGGACGCATAGACGTGCGCGATGCCGTCCGACACCTGACGCCTGACCTTTTTCTTGGTGCGCTGCTTCGGCTTAGCCATGTAACGATTACCCGGAAATTAACGCTTGATGGGGCGACGCGGACCCTTCCGCGTGCGCGCATTGGTCTTGGTTCGCTGACCCCGCACCGGCAGTCCGCGGCGATGGCGGATGCCGCGGTAGCAGCCGAGATCCATGAGGCGCTTGATGTTCATCGACACCTCCCGCCGCAGGTCGCCTTCCACCTCGTACTTGGCCACCTCGGCGCGCAGCTTGTCGATCTCGCCTTCGGTCAGCTCCCGCACCTTCTTGTCGCGCGGCACGCCGGCGGCGTCGCAGATCTTCTGCGCGCGGCTGCGGCCGATGCCGTAGATGGCCGTGAGCGCAATCTCGACATGCTTGTGGACGGGCACATTGATACCGGCTATACGAGCCATAAATCCTTACCTCAACCTGCTGACTGCGGCGGCAAAAGGGCCGCGGAGTATATCGAAATGTGTGATGCCCATCAAGGCGGATTCAGCCCTGACGCTGCTTGTGGCGCGGATCCTTGCAGATGACGCGCACCACGCGGTTGCGGCGCACGATCTTGCAGTCGCGGCAGATCTTTTTGACGGAAGCTCTGACTTTCATGACACCAATTCCCGTAGATTGACGAATTCAGCGGAGCGCACCCGAGCCGCCATAGCCCTTGAGGTTGGCCTTTTTCATCAGGCCCTCGTACTGATGGGACATGAGATGCGCCTGGGCCTGGGCGATGAAGTCCATCACCACGACCACGATGATCAGCAGTGACGTGCCGCCGAAATAGAACGGCACGTTCCAGTTCAGGATCAGAAATTCCGGCAACAGGCAGACGATGGTGATGTAGATGGCGCCCACCGCCGTCAGCCGTGTCATGACCGTGTCGATGTACCTGGCCGTCTGCTCGCCGGGGCGAATGCCCGGGATGAACGCGCCGGCCTTCTTCAGATTCTCCGCCGTCTCGCGCGAGTTGAACACCAGCGCGGTGTAGAAGAAACAGAAGAAGATGATTGCCGCCGCATACAGGATGATGTATAGCGGCTGGCCGGGCGACAACGCCGCGGACAGGTCCATCATCCACTCCATCCCCTCCGACTGCCCGAACCAGTGGCCGATGGTCGACGGGAACAGGATGATGCTCGACGCGAAGATGGGCGGGATAACCCCGGCCATGTTCAGCTTGAGCGGCAGGTGGCTGGACTGCGCGGCGTACACCTTGCGCCCCTGCTGCCGCTTGGCGTAGTTGACCGTGATGCGGCGCTGCCCCCGCTCCACGAACACCACGAAATAGGTCACGCCCACCGCCAGCACCAGCAGGAACAGCACCAGGGCCGGCGACAGCTCGCCCGTGCTGGCCAGCTCCAGGGTGCCGCCAATGGCCTGCGGCAGCCCGGCCACGATGCCGGCGAAGATGATCAGCGAGATGCCGTTGCCCAGCCCGCGCTCGGTGATCTGCTCGCCCAGCCACATCAGGAACATGGTGCCGGTCACCAGCGACACGGTCGCCGTGAACACGAAGGCGACTCCGGGGTTGATGGCCACCGACATGCCGCCGAACTGCTGGCCCTGCAGGCTGACCGCCACGCCGATGGCCTGGAAGGTGGCCAGGGCGACGGTGAAATAGCGCGTGTACTGCGTGATCTTGCGGCGCCCGGCCTCACCCTCCTTCTTCAACTGCTCCAGGGTGGGCACCACCATGGTCAGCAGCTGCATGATGATGGAGGCGGAAATATAGGGCATCACCCCCAGCGCGAAGATGCTGAGCCGCTTGAGCGCCCCGCCCGAGAACATGTTGAACATGTCCAGGATGGTGCCGCTCTGCTGGTTGAAGAACTCGGCCAGCGCCGTGGGGTTGATGCCGGGCACGGGGATGAAGGTGCCGATGCGGTAGACCACCAGCCCCATGAGCACGAACAGCAGGCGCTGGCGCAGCTCGGCCACCTTGCCGATGTCCGCCAGCCCCCCCAGATTGGCCTGTCCCGCCCTGGCCACTTATTCCTCGACCTTTCCGCCGGCGGCCTCGATGGCCTTGCGCGCCCCGGCCGACACCCGCAGGCCGGACACGGTCAGCGGCCGCCCCACCTCCCCAGACAGGAACACCTTTACGCTGCGCGTGCTGGCCCGCACCACGCCGGCCTGCTTGAGGGCCTCCAGGGTGACCACGTCACCGGCCACCTTGGCCAGCTCGCCGGTGCGCACCTCGGCGTGCCGTAGGGAGCTCTGCGACCGGAAGCCCACCTTGGGCAGACGGCGCTGCAGCGGCATCTGACCACCCTCGAAACCGACCTTGTGATAGCCGCCGGACCGCGACTTCTGGCCCTTGTGGCCGCGACCGCAGGTCTTGCCCAGACCAGAGCCGATGCCGCGTCCCACGCGCTTGGCCCTGTGGCGCGCACCGGGGGCCGGCCGCAATTCGTTGAGCTTCATTTGGACACTTCCTCTACATTCAGCATGTAGGCAATCTTGTTGATCATGCCCCGGTTCTCGGGCGTGTCGTCCACTACCACCGTGTGATGCATGCGCCGGATACCCAGCCCGCGCGCGCAGTCCTTGTGCGACTGCAAACGCCCGATCAGGCTGCGGATCAGCGTAACCTTCAGCTTGCCAGCACCGCTCATGACGTCACCCCATGATCTCTTCGACGGACTTGCCCCGCTTGGCGGCCACGTCCTCCGGCGAACTCATGGCGGCCAGCCCCTTCACCGTGGCGCGCACCACGTTGATCGGGTTGCGCGAGCCGATGCACTTGGCCAGCACGTTCTTCACGCCCAGCACCTCGAACACCGCACGCATGGCACCACCGGCGATGATGCCGGTACCCTCCGAGGCCGGCTGCATGAACACCTTGGCCGCGCCGTGGCGGGCCACGACGGGATAGTGCAGTGTGCCCTCCTTGAGGGAGACATCCACCATGTCGCGGCGAGCGCGCTCCATGGCCTTCTGGATGGCCACCGGCACCTCGCGGGCCTTGCCATAGCCGATGCCCACCCGACCGTTGCCATCGCCCACGACAGTGAGGGCCGTGAAACCGAACTGACGGCCGCCCTTGACCACCTTGGCCACCCGGTTGACCGTAATCAGCTTTTCCTGCAGACCGTCCTGGACGGATTGCTCACTGGCTGCCATCTTACTTCACCTTAAAATTTGAGGCCGGCTTCTCTCGCAGCATCCGCGAGCGCCCGCACCCGACCATGATACTTGAACCCCGAACGGTCGAAGGCCACCGACTCGATGCCCTTCTCGCGTGCCCGCTCGGCGATGATTCGGCCGACCACCTTGGCCGCCTCGATGTTGCCGGTAGATGCCAGCCCGCTGCGCACATCGCTCTCCACGGTCGAGGCCGCCACCAA
>JALVPS010000327.1 GCA_027031685.1 Gammaproteobacteria bacterium
CATCCAACAGTATACGGTCAAAGGCGGGCCCCTCCCACCAGCCGGGCCCGGCCGCATCGGCGGTCACCACGCGGGCGCGGTAACCACTGCGCGCCAGGTTGTCGCGCAGGCGCGGCACCCGCGCCGGATCGGACTCCACCGCCACCAGCGCCAGCCGCCCGGCGGTCCGCTCCAGCAGGTGCACGGTCTTGCCGCCCGGCGCCGCGCAGGCGTCCAGCACGCGCTCGCCGGGCCGCGGGTCGAGCAGCCCGGCGGCCAGCTGGGCAGCGGCGTCCTGCACCGCCAGCAGGCCCTCGGCGAAGCCGGGCAGGCGGGTGACGTCGGTGGGTGCGGCCAGGGTGAGGGCGCTGGCCACCTGCGGGTGGGGCGTGGCATCGACGCCGGCCGCCGTCAGGCGGGCCAGCAGCGCCTCGCGCGTGGTGCGCGACAGGTCCACGCGCAGGGTCATGGGGGCCTGGCGGTTGCTGGCGGCGGCCATGGCCGGCCAGTCGTCCGGCCAGTCGCGCTGCAGGCGCTCGAGCAGCCAGTCCGGCAGCCCCCAGCGGGCGGCCGGCTCGGTCAGCGCGTCGTCCAGCAGGGCCGCCCGCTCGCGCTGGAAGCGGCGCAGACAGGCATTCATCAGGCCGGCCGCCCAGGGCCGCTGGCGGCGTGCCAGCCGCACCAGGGCATCCACCACAGCGTAGTCGGGGGCGTCGCCGGCCTCCAGCTCGTGCAGGCCCACCAGCAGCAGGGCGCCGATGAGCCGGTCGCGCCCCTTGAGGGGCTTGCGCAGCAGGCGGCGGCGCAAGGCGTCGAGGCGCTCCCAGTGGCGCAGCACGCCGTAGGCCAGGGCACGGGCGCGGGCCCGCTCGGCGGGCGGCAGGGCATCGGTGTGGGCCGGCAGCGCGCTGCCCAGCGAGGCGCCCTGCTCGACGCCGCGCACCACGCGCGCCGCGGCCAGCCGGGCCTGCATGGCCGCTCAGCCGCGCCCCAGCACGGCACCCTCGAGGCTGCGCGCCTTGAGGAATTCGCCGGCCGGCAGGGGGCGCCCGCCGGGCAGTTGCAGACGGGTGATCCACAGCGCGCCGCCGTCGCCGGTGGCCACCAGCAGGCCCTGCTCGGGCGCCTCGGCCAGCACCGCGCCGGCGGTGGCGCCGCGCGTGTCCTCGTCGGCCGGGGCGGCGCCCCACACGCGCAGCACGCCCAAGGGGCTGTCGGTCCAGGCCACCGGCCAGGGGTCGAAGGCGCGCACCTGGCGCAGGATGTCCGCCGCCGGGCGCGTCCAGTCGATCTCCGCCTCGGCCTTGCTGAGCTTGTCGGCGTAGGTGGCGCGCGCCTCGTCCTGGGGGGTAGCCGTCAGGCGCCCGGCCTGCAGCCGCTCCAGGCCCTCCAGCAGGACCTGGGCAGCCAGGGTGGCGAGCCGGTCGTGCAGGCGGCCGGCGGTGTCGTCGGGGGCGATGGGCAGGGCGCGCTGCAGCAGGATGTCGCCGGTGTCCAGCCCCTCGGCCATCTGCATGAGGGTGATGCCGGTCTCGCGGTCGCCGGCCAGCAGGGCGCGCTGGATGGGCGCCGCGCCGCGCCAGCGCGGCAGCAGGGAGGCGTGCAGGTTGAGGCAGCCGTGGCGCGGCAGGGTGAGCACCTCGGGCGGCAGGATCAGGCCGTAGGCGGCCACCACCATCACGTCCGGCCGCAGCGCGGCCAGCTCCGCCAGCACAGCCGGGTCGCGCAGGGTGGCCGGCTGCAGCACGGGCAGGCCGGCCGCCTCGGCCACCTGCTTGACGGGGCTGGCGCGCAGGCGCTTGCCGCGCCCGGCCGGGCGGTCCGGCTGGGTGAGTACAGCGGCCACCTCGTGGGGCGAGTCGATGAGCGCCCGCAGGGCCGGCACGGCAAAATCCGGCGTGCCAGCGTAGACGATGCGCAGGGCCACGGGTGGGACGGGTCAGACCACCACGCGGGCAGGGGCGGCGGGCTCGGTGCCCTTACGAGCCTCCTTTTCCAGCTTCTTGCGGATGCGGCTGCGCTTGAGCGGCGAGAGATAGTCCACGAACAGCCTGCCCTCCAGGTGATCCACCTCGTGCTGAATGCACACCGCCAGCAATCCGTCGGCGACCAGCTCGCGCTGCTCGCCCTGCTCGTCCAGGTAGCGCACGCGCACCTTCTCGGCACGCCGCACCCGCTCGTACTGGCCCGGCACCGACAGGCAGCCCTCCTCCATCTCCTCCTCGCCCTCGCGCTCGAGGATCTCGGGGTTGATGAGGCACAGCGGGCTGTCCCTCTCCTCGCTGACATCCATGACGATGATCCGCTCGTGGATGTCCACCTGGGTGGCAGCCAGGCCGATGCCCGGCGCGTCGTACATGGTCTCGAACATGTCGGTCACGATGCACCGCACACGGTCGTCCACCGCCACCACGGGCTTGGCCCGGGTGCGCAGGCGCGGGTCGGGAAATCGCAGGATCTTGAGAATGGCCATGGCGTTCAGCGGGTTACCGGCAGGTCGTGAAGTAAAACAAGGTTTTTTGCTAGGATTGACCGCATACTCTGCGCCATCCGGACACTGCCGCGGGCAGTATCGCAATCTGTTTCACACTGGGGCCGAAGGGTCGCCCTTTCAAGCGCGCCACCGCCCCGCAGACAGCCAAGATCTTACCAGAAGCGACCCGCCCAGGCGGGGAGATCGCCCGCAGACGCAAAGGGGATACCACTTGGACACGCAGACATCAGGGACTTCGATTCACCGTGGCATGACGCCGCCTCCCCTTGCCCCCATGCCCGCCCGGCTGTGCCGTGCGGGCGCGCTGGCGCTGGGCCTGCTGCTGGCCGCCTGCGCCGGCCGGCAGCCCCAGCCGGCGGCGCCCGCGGCACCGCCACCGTCCACGCCGGCCCCGACCGGCGCGGCCACGGCACCGCCCCCACCACCGGTCGCCACGGGCCATGCCCGCCTGCGCCCCGACGCGCCCACCCGCTACGTGGTGAAGAAGGGCGACACGCTGTGGGACATCGCCGCCCGCTTCCTGCGGAACCCCTGGTACTGGCCGGAGATCTGGCACGAGAACCCGCAGATCCGCAACCCGCACCGCATCTATCCGGGCGACGTGATCAGCCTCTACTATGTGGACGGGCGGCCACGCCTGGGCATCACCAGGCCGGGCGCCTACCACCTGAGGCCCAGCGTGCGCACCTACCCACTGCAGGACAAGGACGTGGGCATCCCCATCGCCACCGTGCGCCCCTTCCTGGTACGGCCGCGGGTGGTACCGCCGGAGGTGCTGCAGCGGGCACCGCACGTGCTGGACTCGCAGGACGCGCGCCTCATCTACGGCAGTGGCGACCGCGTGTACGTGCGCGGCCTGGCCAATGCCGCGCCCGGCGCCCGCTACAGCCTGTACCGGCCGGGCGCCCCGCTGCGCGACCCGGACACGGGCGAGTTGCTGGGCTACGAGGCGGTGCACACCGCCGACGCGCGCGTGCTGCGCGGCGGCGAGCCGGCCACCGTGGTGCTGGAGGACGCCGTGCGCGAGGTGCTGCGCGGCGACCGCCTCATGCCGCTGGACGAGGGGCAGCGGGGCTTCTATTTCATCCCCCATCCGCCACCGCACGACCCGCAGGGGCGCATCATCGCCCTCCACGACGCCCTCACCGGCGCCGGCCAGTACCAGGTGGTGGTGCTCAACCGCGGCGAGCGCGACGGGCTGGAACCGGGCACCGTGCTGGCCGTGCGCCAGGCCGGGCGCGTGGTGCAGGACCCCCTGCACGGCCCCGGCCAGTCCAGTGAGGTGACCCTGCCTACCGAACGCGCCGGCCTGGTGATGGTGTTCCGCGCCTTCGACCGGGTCAGCTACGCCCTGGTCATGTCCGCCACGCGACCCATGGGCGTGGGCGACCTCGTCACCGTCCCCTGATGACCGCCGCGCAGGCGGCGCCGCCCCCCGCCGAACCGCCCGAGCACTGGCTGCGCCTAGTGCGCGTGCCGGGCGTGGGGCCGGTGGCCTTCGCCCGCCTGCTGGCCCACTGCGGCAGCGCCGCCGCGGCCCTGCGCGCCGGCCCGGACGACTGGCGCGCGGCCGGGGTGGCGGCGACCCCGCCCGGGGAAGAGCCCGACATCACCCCCGACCTGGCCTGGCTGGAACAGCCCGGCCACCACCTGCTGCGCCTGGGCGAGGCGGGCTACCCGCCCCGCCTGGCGGAGATCGCCCACCCGCCGCCGCTACTGTTCGTGGCCGGCGATCCGGAGCTGCTGCAGCTGCCCCAGCTGG
>JALVPS010000328.1 GCA_027031685.1 Gammaproteobacteria bacterium
CACCACCCCCCCGGCCCTCAACATGCCCCCACCCCCAGATTGCGCATGCGAACCAGGTTGTAGGCGGCCGCGCCCAGCACAAAATGGAAGTCCAGCTTCTCACGGCCCACGAACCGGCTCTTGCGCAGAACACCAATGGTCTTGAGCCAGCCGAAGCATTCCTCGATCCGCTTGCGGATCGTCAGGTGGCGCGGCCATCGATGGCCGATGAACGGTTGGTATCGTTCTACGCCACGTGCGGTATGACATCGGCGCGTTGCAGCGCTGCGACGAAGCTCTTCGTGTCGTGGTTCTTGTCCGCGCCCATCGTCACCCGGTGCGTGCCGGGGAGCACTTCGACCCTGCCGATGCCGGCCTCCCGTTCGACCGTGCCCTTCACCTGGCTCACCTGTGCGTCCACGACCAATCCGTGACGGTCTTCCATGAGCAGATGCCCAAAGCGGCTGAGCTTGGTGGTGTCCCCCGACTTCCCACACAATTCATGAGGTGTATCCTGTTTGTGTCCACTTATAGTACATCTGTCACAAAATGCAAGTTCCAGATTGTCCAGCCTCTTGACAGTCTGGCCCAGAGCTGGCCCAGGCGCTGGCTCCCGCGCCCAGTCACCTCCCATTGACCTGTCACCCGCTCACAGGTTGTAGAATGCTTTGCTTCGATCAATCGACGGGTGTCGGGGCGGTGCAGCGTACCTTGTGAGTCTGTAACCTGTTGTTTTACCACCAATTTATCGCTCACGGGCATCGGCCGCACCGCCTGACACCCCATCCCAAGGAGACCTGTACGATGACGACGCAGACTTTTCACGTGGAGAACATGAAGTGTGGTGGCTGTGTGGCGGCGGTGAAGGAGGCGCTGGAGAAGCTGCCGGGCGTGGAGGCGGTCGAGGTGGATCTGGCCGGTGCGCAGGCGACGGTGCGGGGTGATGTGGATGCGCAGGCGGTGGTGGAGGCGCTGAAGGCGGCCGGGTATCCGGCCACGCCGCAGGGCTGAGTATGGCGCGGGAGGTCCGCCTGTCCATCGGCGGGATGATGTGCGCCGGCTGTGTGGCGGCGGTGGAGAAGGCGCTGTCGGCGGTGCCGGGCGTGCAGTCGGTGGCGGTGAATCTGGGCGACCGCACGGCCACGGTGGTGGGCGATGCGCCGGTGGAGGCGCTGGTGGGGGCGGTGCGGCAGGCGGGCTACGACGCGGCGGAGCTGGCCAGTCTGGCGGATGAGCTGGAGAAGGAGCGGCAGGAGCTCGCGGCCTACCGGCGTCTGTGGTGGCAGGCCGTGGCCGCCGGGGTGGTGGGGCTGGCGCTGATGGTGGCCATGATGGCCGGCTGGCTGCCGCCGGTGGAGCGGGCGCGGGGGCTGTGGCTGGGCATCAGCGTGCTCACGCTGGGCGTGCTGGCCACAGTGGGCCGCCATTTCTTCACGGGCGCGTGGAAGGCGCTCAAGGCCGGGCGCGGCAATATGGACACGCTGGTGGCGCTGGGCACGGGCACGGCCTGGCTGTATTCGACGGCTGTAGTGCTGTTCCCGCAGCTGGTGCCCAGCCTGGCGCGCCATGCCTATTTCGAGGCGGCGGTGATGATCGTGGCCCTGGTCTCCCTCGGCTCGGCCCTGGAGATGCGCGCGCGCGGCAAGACCTCGGAGGCCATCCAGCGCCTCATCGGCCTGCAGCCGGCCACGGCGCGCGTCATCCGCAACGGGGAGGAGCTGGACGTGCCGGTGGCCGAGGTGGGCCTGGACGAGACGGTGCGCGTTCGCCCCGGCGAGCGCATCCCGGTGGACGGCGAGGTGCTGGAGGGCGGTTCCTGGGTGGACGAATCCATGCTCACCGGCGAGCCCATGCCGGTGGAGAAGCACCCCGGCGACCCGGTCTACGGCGGCACGCTCAACACCAAGGGCAGCTTCCTGATGCGCACCACGCGCATCGGCAAGGACACGGCGCTGGCGCACATCATCGAACAGGTGCGCCAGGCCCAGGCCAGCAAGCCCGCCATCGGCCGGCTGGTGGACAAGGTGGCCGCCATCTTCGTGCCGGTGGTGGTGACGGTGGCCATCGTCGCCGCCGCCATCTGGTACGCCGTCGGCCCCGAGCCGCGCCTGGCCTACGCCATCGTGGTGGCCATGACCGTGCTGGTCATCGCCTGCCCCTGCGCCCTGGGGCTGGCCACGCCCATCTCCATCATGGTGGGCGTGGGACGGGCCGCCGAGCGCGGCATCCTCATCCGTAACGGCGAGGCCTTGCAGCAGGCGGGCCGCCTCACCACCGTGGTGCTGGACAAGACGGGCACCGTCACCGAGGGCCGCCCGCAGGTGACCGACCTGCACCCGCTGGGCGGGACGGACGAGGACGGCCTGCTGGCCCTGGCCGCCGCCCTTGAGACCCACTCCGAGCACCCCCTGGGCAGCGCCATCATCGCCGCCGCCCACGCGCGCGGCCTGGCACTGCCGCCGGTGCGCGACTTCCAGGCCGTGGCCGGCCACGGCGTGCAGGGCCAGGTGCACGACCACCTGGTGCGGGTGGGCAACGCCCGCTTCCTGCGCGAGGCGGGCATCGACCTTGCGCCCCTGGACGGGCTGCTGCAGCGCCTGGCCGGGCGCGACGAGACGCTGGTGTTCGTGGCCCGCGACGCCACCCCGCTGGGCCTCATCGCCATCGCCGACCCGGTCAAGCCGGACGCCGCCGAGGCCGTGGCCCGCCTGCGCCGGCAGGGGCTCGCCGTGGTCATGCTCACCGGCGACAACCGCGCCACCGCCGAGGCCGTGGCCCGCGCCGTGGGCATCGACCAGGTCATCGCCGAGGTGCTGCCGGGCGACAAGGCCGAGCACGTGGCCCGCCTGCAGGCGCGCGGCGAGGTGGTGGCCATGGTGGGCGACGGCATCAACGACGCCCCGGCCCTGGCCCGCGCCGACGTGGGCATCGCCATCGGCACCGGCGCCGACGTGGCCGTGGAATCGGCCGACATCGCCCTGCTGCACGGTCACCCCGGCGGCGTGCCGGACGCCGTGGCCCTGTCGCGCGCCGTGCTGCGCAACATCAAGCAGAACCTGTTCGGTGCCTTCGTCTACAACTCCCTGGGCATCCCCGTCGCCGCCGGCGCCCTCTACCCCTTCACCGGCCTGCTGCTCAACCCCGTGGTGGCCGCCGCGGCCATGAGCATGAGCTCCGTGACCGTGGTCAGCAACGCCCTGCGCCTGCGGCGCGTGCCCCTGGACTGAGCGCCGCGCGGGCGGTGCTACACTGCGGGCAGGCCCACGCCCGCCGCCGCCCATGCGCGCCACTCTCGCCGAGATCGAAGACCTGCTGCACCGCTACGGCCAGGACTACCAGGCCAGCGTGGTGGCCGCCACGCGCCACGCCTGGGCCGACGACCGCCCCCTGGCCCTGCAGCGCCTCACCAGCCCCGAGTGGTGGGAGACGCCGGACAGCGTGGCGGCGGTGGACCTGGCCATCGCCGGCGGCTTCAGCCCGCAGGCGCGCGCCGACCACGACCGCTTCCTGCGCGCCCTCATCGACGTGTACGAGCAGATGACCCGCGCCGGGGCCATCAACCCCCGCGCCGAACTGGTGGTGGCCGAATTCCGCAAGTGGCTGGCCTCCGGCGTGTGAGGGCGCCAGTCGCCACCCACCCCCCCCATTGATATTGATAACGGCGCGAATCCCTTTCGGCGCCACCGCGGCCACCGGCCGTGGCCCTCTCCATTGCCTGGCGGCCCGTTGCGCCGCCGGCACGCCCGCGCTAGAGTAAACGAACGTTAATTATGTTGGCTACAGGATTCCCGATATCTTGCGGCTTTCACAACGGGCCCGATGAGATAGGAGTTCCCTCTCCCCCGGCGGGGGAGAGGGTCAGGGTGAGGGGGCAGGAAGATCAAGGCGATAGAGGTGCCACCCAGATCTTTTTGATCACCCCTCACCCCGGCCCTCTCCCCTCGAGGGGAGAGATTGGCACGGGCAAGACCGCGATCAACTTAGGATTCAGGCCATGTCCGGAAACGGGGGCGACTCGACCCGCGACCGCATCCTGCGCGAGGCGGTGCGGCTGTTTGCCGACCGCGGCTACGCGGGGGTGTCCATGCGCGACATCGCCGGGGTGGTGGGCATCACGCCGGCGGCCCTGTACAACCACTTTTCCGGCAAGGCGGTGCTGTACCAGGCGGCGGTGGCGGCGGCCTTCGCCGACAAGCAGGAGCGGCTGCTGCAGGCCCTGGAGGGGGCGGGGGAAGCC
>JALVPS010000329.1 GCA_027031685.1 Gammaproteobacteria bacterium
TTGTAGAAGGCCTCGCCGAAGCTGCGTCCCACGCCCATCACCTCGCCGGTGGACTTCATCTCCGGCCCCAGCAGCGGGTCCACGCCCTGGAACTTGAGGAAGGGGAACACCGCCTCCTTGACCGAGTAGTAGGGCAGCTCGATGTGGCGCGGCACGCCCTGCGCGCGCAGGCTCTGCCCGGCCATGCAGCGGGCGGCGATCTTGGCCACCGGCAGGCCGATGGACTTGGAGACGTAGGGCACGGTGCGCGAGGCGCGCGGGTTGACCTCCAGGATGTAGATGGTCTCGCCCTGGATGGCGAACTGGGTGTTCATCAGCCCCACCACGCCCAGGCCGTGGGCCATCTGCTCCACCTGGCGGCGCATCTCCTCCACCAGCGAGGCGGGCAGCGAATAGGGGGGCAGGCTGCAGGCGGAATCGCCCGAGTGCACGCCGGCCTGCTCGATGTGCTGCATGATGCCGGCCACGAACACCTCCTCGCCGTCGCACACGGCGTCGACGTCCACCTCGATGGCCTGGTCGAGGAAGTGGTCGAGCAGCACCGGCGCGTCGTTGGACACCTGCACCGCCTCGCGCATGTAGCGGCGCAGCTCGTCCTCGCCGTAGACGATCTCCATGGCCCGCCCGCCCAGCACGTAGGAGGGCCGCACCACCACCGGATAGCCGATCTCCTCGGCCTTGCGCACCGCCTCCTCCACGCTGCGCGCCGTGCGGTTGGGCGGCTGGCGCAGGCCCAGGCCGGTGATGAGCTGCTGGAAGCGCTCGCGGTCCTCGGCCAGGTCGATGGAGTCCGGCGAGGTGCCGATGATGGGCACGCCGGCGGCGGCCAGGTCGCGCGCCAGCTTGAGGGGCGTCTGGCCGCCGTACTGCACGATGACCCCGGTGGGGCGCTCCACGGCCACGATCTCCAGCACGTCCTCCAGGGTGAGCGGCTCGAAGTAGAGCCGGTCGGAGGTGTCGTAGTCGGTGGAGACCGTCTCCGGGTTGCAGTTGACCATGATGGTCTCGTAGCCGTCCTCGCGCATGGCCAGGGCGGCGTGCACGCAACAGTAGTCGAACTCGATGCCCTGGCCGATGCGGTTGGGCCCGCCGCCCAGCACCATGATCTTGCGCCGGTCGGTGGGCGCGGCCTCGCACTCCTCGTCGTAGCTGGAATAGAGGTAGGCGGTGCTGGTGGCGAACTCGGCCGCGCAGGTGTCCACCCGCTTGTACACCGGGCGCACGTCCAGGGCGTGGCGGTGGGCGCGCAGCATCTCCTCGGACACGCCCAGCAGGCGGGCCAGGCGGCGGTCGGAGAAGCCCTTGCGCTTGAGGCGCCGCAGCCAGTCGGCGTCCAGGGCCACCATGGGCTGGCCGCGCACGGCCTCCTCTTCGCGCACCAGGTCCTCGATCTGCACCAGGAACCAGGGGTCGATGGCCGTCATGCGGTGCAGCTCGTCCACCGAGATGCCCAGACGCAGGGCGTCGGCCACGTACCACAGCCGCTCCGGGCCCACCTCGGCCAGCTGGCCGCGCACCTCGGCCTCGGCATGTTCGTCGGCGCGGTCCACCTTCTCGTCCAGCCCGTCGGCGCCGGTCTCCAGGCCACGGATGGCCTTCTGCAGCGACTCCTGGAAGTTGCGGCCGATGGCCATCACCTCGCCCACGGACTTCATCTGCGTGCTGAGCACGGGCCGCGCCTGGGGGAACTTCTCGAAGGTGAAGCGGGGGATCTTGGTGACCACGTAGTCGATGGCCGGCTCGAAGGAGGCCGGCGTGGTGCCGCCGGTGATCTCGTTGCGCAGCTCGTCCAGCGTGTAGCCCACGGCCAGCTTGGCGGCCACCTTGGCGATGGGGAAGCCGGTGGCCTTGGAGGCCAGCGCCGAGGAACGCGACACGCGCGGGTTCATCTCGATGATGACCAGCCGGCCGTTGTCCGGGTTGAGGGCGAACTGCACGTTGGAGCCACCCGTGTCCACGCCGATCTTGCGCAGCACGGCCAGGGAGGCGTCGCGCAGCAGCTGGTACTCCTTGTCGGTGAGGGTCTGGGCGGGGGCGACGGTGATGGAGTCGCCGGTGTGCACGCCCATGGGGTCGAGATTCTCGATGGAGCAGACGATGATGCAGTTGTCGTTGCGGTCGCGCACCACCTCCATCTCGAACTCCTTCCAGCCCAGCAGGGACTCCTCCAGCAGCACCTCGGTGGTGGGCGAGAGGTCCAGGCCGCGCTCGACGATCTCGACGAACTCCTCCCGGTTGTAGGCGATGCCGCCGCCGCTGCCGCCCAGGGTGAAGGAGGGCCGGACGATGGTGGGGAAGCCCACGTGCGGCTGCTGCTCCAGGGCCTCTTCCAGGGAATGCACGATGACCGAGCGGGCCGACTCCAGGCCGATCCCGGCCATGGCCTCGCGGAAGCGCTCGCGGTCCTCGGCGGTGTCGATGGCCTCGGGCGTGGCGCCGATCATCTCCACCCCGTAGCGCGCCAGCACGCCCTCGCGCACCAAATCCAAAGCGCAGTTGAGGGCCGTCTGGCCGCCCATGGTGGGTAGCAGGGCGTCGGGGCGCTCCTTGGCGATGATCTTCTCCACCACCTGCCAGGTGATGGGCTCGATGTAGATGGCGTCGGCCATCTCCGGGTCGGTCATGATGGTGGCCGGATTGGAGTTGACCAGCACCACCCGGTAGCCCTCCTCGCGCAGGGCCTTGCAGGCCTGGGCGCCGGAGTAGTCGAACTCGCAGGCCTGACCGATGACGATCGGTCCTGCGCCGAGGATCATGATGCTGTGGAGATCGGTGCGCTTGGGCATGGGCAGGCCGTCAGTGGGCGCGGTGCGCCTGGATGAGGTCGACGAAGCGGTCGAACAGGGGCGCCACGTCGTGCGGGCCGGGGCTGGCCTCGGGGTGACCCTGGAAGCCGAAGGCCGGGCAGTCGGTGCGCTCGATGCCCTGCAGCGAGCCGTCGAACAGGGAGCGGTGGGTGGCGCGCAGGTGGTCCGGCAGGCTGTCCTCCTCCACCGCGAAGCCGTGGTTCTGGCTGCTGATCATGACGCGGCCGGTGGCCAGCTCCTGCACCGGGTGGTTGGCGCCGTGGTGGCCGAACTTCATCTTCACCGTGCGCGCGCCGCTGGCCAGCGCCAGCAGCTGGTGGCCGAGACAGATGCCGAAGGTGGGCAGGCCGCGGTCGAGCACGGCACGGATGGCCTCGATGGCGTAGGTGCAGGGCTCGGGATCACCCGGGCCGTTGGACAGGAACACGCCGTCCGGGCGCAGGGCGAAGACCTCCTCCACCGGGGTCTGGGCGGGCACCACGGTGACGCGGCAGCCGCGCTCCACCAGCATGCGCAGGATGTTGCGCTTGACGCCGAAGTCGTAGGCCACCACGTGCCAGGGCAGCTTCTCGTCGATGGGATGGGGCGCCGGGGGCAGGCCGCCGTCCGGGCGCCAGGTGCCCTGCGCCCACTCGTAGGGCATGTGGGTGGTGACGGTTTGCGCCAGGTCCATGCCTTGCAGGCCGGGAAAGTCGCGCGCCAGGGCCAGCGCCTCGTCGGCGTCCAGTGTCTCGCCGGCCATCAGGCAGCCGTTCTGCGCCCCCTTCTCGCGCAGGATGCGGGTCAGGCGGCGCGTGTCGATGCCCTCGATGGCCACCACGCCGTGCCGCTGCAGGTAGTCGGGCAGGGACTCGGTGGCGCGCCAGTTACTCACCACCGGGCTGAGGTCGCGGATGATGAGGCCGGCGGCGTGCACCCGGTCCGACTCCTCGTCTTCGGGGTTGACGCCCACATTGCCGATGTGCGGATAGGTCAGGGTGACGAGCTGGCGGGCGTAGGAGGGATCGGTGAGGATCTCCTGATAGCCCGTCATGGCGGTGTTGAACACCACCTCCCCCACCGACTTGCCGGCCGCGCCGATGGAGCGCCCCCGGAACAGGCTGCCGTCCGCCAGTGCCAACAAGGCCGTAGGATTCAAGGATACCCCCTTGCAGATACAAGAACGGGATGGCCGGACCCATCCCGTTCATCGGAAAACCGGGGGGCCAGTGACGGCCCCGGACCGGCCGGCATTCTACCGAATGGCCCTTTCGCCTGTCCACGGCATGGGGCGACGGAGGCGGTCAGCGGGGGGGGTGCCTGTGGCGGCGGTGCCAGCGGTGCACGGCCAGCAGCGGGCCGGACAGGGTGTAGGCCAGAAAGCCGGAGAACAGCACCTTGGGCGGGTCGAAGGACAGCAGCATGAGGGCGAAGACGATGAGCAGCGCACCGATGAAGGGCACCTTGCTGCGGTAGTCGATCTCCTTGAAGCTCAGGTAGAGCACGTTGCTCACCATCAGCCCGCCGGCCGCCACGGTGAGCAGGAAAGCCGGCCAGCGCAGCGCCGCACCGGTCCAGCCCACGTCGTTGCCGATCCACACCAGGCCGGACAGCAACGCGGCGGCGGTGGGGCTGGGCAGGCCGATGAAGTAGCGCTTGTCGGTCGAGCCCACCATGACGTTGAAGCGCGCCAGGCGCATGGCCGTGGCGGCGGTATAGAAAAAGGCCGCCAGCCAGCCCAGGCGCGCCCAGCCCAGGGCCACCTCGTTCATGTGCACCAGCGACCACTGGTACATGACCAGCGCCGGCGCCAGGCCGAAGGAGATCAGGTCAGCCAGGCTGTCGTACTGGGCGCCGAAGGCGGTCTGGGTATGGGTCATGCGCGCCACGCGCCCGTCCACCCCGTCCAGCAGCAGGGCCACGAAGATGGCCACGCAGCCAGCCGTGAAGCGGCCGTCCTGGGCCGCCACGATGGCGTAGAAGCCGGCGAACATGGCGGCGGTGGTGAACAGGTTGGGCAGCAGGTAGATGCTGCGCGAACGGAGCGGAACGACCGTCTCGTCCGTGTCCGGCTCGGGGCCGGGGGTCTGGGGTGCCTCGTTCATGGCGCCCATTATGACGCCTCGTGCACGAACTTGCCCAGCACGTCGCCTTTACTGGCGCCAGCGCCGTCAGCGGATCCCCCCGGACAACCTGGTGGCGCCGTCGCCAGCGCACGGCGCCCGGCGATTCTGGGGCGATGGGCAGGGGCATGGGGAAACGGGCGGCCCGGCGACCCGCGGCGGGGCCGGCCGGGCGTCCCGGCGGGGGTGGATCAGTTCTTGCTGCGGTCCACGATCTTGTTCTCTCGGATCCACGGCATCATGTCCCGCAGGCGCTCGCCCACGGCCTCGATGGGGTGCTCCTTGCCCAGGCGGCGCTTGGCCTTGAGCACCGGCGCGCCGGCCTGGTTCTCGAGGATGAACTCGCGCGCGAACTCGCCGCTCTGGATCTCGCCCAGGATGCGCTTCATCTCCTGCTTGGTCTGTTCGGTGATGATGCGCGGGCCGCGGGTCAGGTCGCCGTACTCGGCGGTGTTGGAGATGGAGTAGCGCATGTTGGCGATGCCGCCCTCGTACATGAGGTCGACGATGAGCTTGAGCTCGTGCAGGCACTCGAAATAGGCCATCTCCGGGGCATAGCCGGCCTCCACCAGGGTCTCGAAGCCGGCCTGCACCAGGGCCGTGGCACCGCCGCACAGCACGGCCTGCTCGCCGAACAGGTCGGTCTCCGTCTCCTCGCGGAAGGTGGTCTCGATGATGCCGGCGCGGCCGCCGCCGTTGGCAGAGGCGTAGGACAGGGCCAGCTCCTTGGCCTGACCGGAGGCGTCCTGATAGACGGCGATGAGGCTGGGCACGCCGCCACCCTGGGTGTAGGTGGAGCGCACCAGGTGGCCGGGCCCCTTGGGGGCGATCATGATGACGTCCAGATCGGCGCGCGGCTCGATCTGCCCGTAGTGGATGTTGAAGCCGTGGGCGAAGGCCAGCGCCGCGCCCTGCTTGATGTTGGGCTCGATGAGGCGGCGGTACAGCAGCGCCTGGTGCTCGTCCGGCGCCAGCACCATGACCAGGTCCGCCCCCTTGACCGCCTCGTCGATGGGCTTGACGGTGAGGCCGGCCGCCTCCGCCTTCTTGGCCGAGGCCGAGCCGGGCCGCAGGCCGACCGTGACGCTCACGCCGGAGTCCTTCAGGTTGTTGGCGTGGGCGTGCCCCTGGGAGCCGTAGCCGATGATGGTGACCTGCTTGCCCTGGATGAGGGACAGGTCGGCGTCTTTGTCGTAATAGATGTTCATCATGATGGCGGATTCCTTGCGAGGTGTTGGTATGGGGATTCGGGGCGGCCCTACACGCGCAGCGCCACGTCGCCGCGGGCGATGCCCATGGTCCCGGAGCGCACCACCTCGATGATGGGCACCGGGTGCAGGGCGTCCATGAAGGCGTCCAGCTTGTTGCCGGTGCCGGTCAGCTCGATGGTGTAGGCCTTGGGGCTGACGTCGATGATGCGCGCGCCGAAGATGTCGGCCATGTGCTTGAGGTGCTCGCGGCGCCCGCCATCGGCCTGGGCCTTGACCAGCAGCAGCTCGCGCTTGATGTGCGGGTGGTCCTTCAGGTCGAGCAGCTTGACCACGTCGATCAGCTTGTTGAGCTGCTTGATGATCTGCTCCACGATCTCCTCGCTGCCGCGGGTGACCAGCGTCAGGCGCGACAGGGTGGGATCGTCAGTGGGCGCCACCGACAGGGACTCGATGTTGTAGCCACGGGCCGAGAACAGGCCGGCCACCCGCGACAGGGCGCCCGCCTCGTTTTCCATGAGGATGGAGATGATGTGTTGCACGGCTGGGGTCTCCTTCACACGAGGATCATTTCGTTCTGGCCCGCACCGGCCGGCACCATGGGATAGACGTTCTCCGTCTGGTCGGTGAGGAAGTCGAGGAACACCAGCCGGTCGCGCATGGCGAAGGCCTCGCGCAGGGCCGGCTCCACGTCGGCCGGCCGCTCCACGCGCATGCCCACGTGGCCGTAGGCCTCGGCCAGCTTCACGAAGTCCGGCAGCGACTCCATGTACGACATGGCGTAGCGGCCTTGGTAGAAGAACTCCTGCCACTGCCGCACCATGCCCAGGTAGCGGTTGTTGAGGTTGATGATCTTGATGGGCAGGCCGTACTGGCGGCAGGTGGCCAGCTCCTGGATGCACATCTGGATGCTGCCCTCGCCGGTGACGCAGGCCACCTGCTCGTCCGGGTGGGCCAGCTGCACGCCCATGGCCGAGGGCAGGCCGAAGCCCATGGTGCCCAGCCCGCCGGAGTTGATCCAGTGCAGGGGCTTGTCGAACTTGTAGAACTGGGCCGTGAACATCTGGTGCTGGCCCACGTCGGAGGTGATGTAGGCATCGCCCCGGGTCACCTCGTACAGCTTCTCGATGACGAACTGCGGCTTGATGACCTCGTCGCTGCGCTCGTACCTGAGGCAGTCCATGGCCTGCCACTCGCGGATCTGCTCCCACCAGGCCTTGAGGGCGGCGGCGTCCGGCTTCTGCCCACGCTGGCGCAGCTCGGCCAGCATGGCGCGCAGCACCGGCTCCACCTGGCCGACGATGGGCACGTCCACCTTGACGTTCTTGGAGATGGAGGCCGGGTCCACGTCCACGTGGATGATGCGCGCGTCGGGGCAGAACTTCTCGATGTTGCCCGTGACGCGGTCGTCGAAGCGCGCGCCGATGGCGATCACCAGATCGGCGTGGTGCATGGCCAGGTTGGCCTCGTAGGTGCCGTGCATGCCCAGCATGCCCAGGAACTGCTCGTCCGTGGCCGGATAGCCGCCCAGCCCCATCAGGGTGTTGGTGATGGGGAAGCCGGTCTCCTTGGTGAACTCGTACAGGGCCTCGGCGCCGTTGCCCAGGATGACCCCGCCGCCGCTGTAGATGATGGGCTTGCGGGCGGCCAGGATGAGGTCCACGGCGCGCCGGATCTGGCCCGGGTGGCCGGTCACGGTGGGCCGGTAGGAGCGCAGCTCGATGTGCTCCGGGTAGTGGTACTCGGCCTTGGCGGCGGTGACGTCCTTGGGGATGTCCACCACCACCGGGCCGGGCCGGCCGGTGGTGGCGATGTAGAAGGCCTTCTTGATGGTCAGCGCCAGGTCCTTGACGTCCTTGACCAGGAAGTTGTGCTTCACGCAGGGGCGCGTGATGCCCACCGTGTCCACCTCCTGGAAGGCGTCGTTGCCGATGAGGTGGGTGGGCACCTGGCCGGTGAACACCACCAGCGGCACCGAGTCCATGTAGGCGTCGGCGATGCCGGTGACGGCGTTGGTGGCGCCGGGTCCGGAGGTGACCAGCGCCACGCCCGGCCGGTTGGTGGACTTGGCGTAGCCCTCGGCGGCGTGCACGGCGCCCTGCTCGTGGCGCACCAGGATGTGGTCCACCTTGTCCTGCTTGTACAGCGCGTCGTAGATGTGCAGCACCGCACCGCCGGGGTAGCCGAAGATGAGCTCCACCCCTTCGTCGGCCAGGGCTCGGACAAAGATCTCGGCGCCGGTCAGTTCCACGTTCACCTCTCCAGGTCATTCACAGGGGGTCGATTTCTCGCGACGGACGGCCGCTGCGGGCCGTGCCAAAAGCATCGAAATCTAACACGGGATGCGGCGGAGATCACGTTTTGCCGCCGCCCGGGCGGGTTCAGGCGGTGGCCAGTCCGAGCAGCCGGTCGCGCAGGGCCGCCACCTCGTCGCGCAGGCGCGCCGCCTCCTCGAATTCCAGGTTGCGGGCGTGCTCGAACATCTGCGCCTCCAGCTGCTCGATGCGCCGTTCCAGCTCGGCCGGGGACAGCTCGCCGTAGCGCGCCGTCTCCTCGGCCACCCTGGCGAAACGCTGCGGGGCCGCCGCCGGGCTCACGGCGTGGGCGCCTTCCATGATGTCGGCGATCTTCTTCCGGATGCCGCGCGGGGTGATGCCGTGGGCCCGGTTGTAGGCCAGCTGCTTCTCGCGGCGGCGATTGGTCTCGTCGATGGCGCGGCGCATGGAGCCGGTGATGGTGTCGGCGTAGAGGATGGCCTTGCCGTGCAGGTTGCGCGCGGCGCGGCCGATGGTCTGGATGAGGGAGCGGTCGGAGCGCAGGAAGCCCTCCTTGTCGGCGTCGAGGATGGCCACCAGCGACACCTCGGGCATGTCCAGCCCCTCGCGCAGCAGGTTGATGCCCACCAGCACGTCGAACCCCCCCAGGCGCAGGTCGCGGATGATCTCCACCCGCTCCACGGTGTCGATGTCCGAGTGCAGGTAGCGCACGCGCACGCCGTGCTCCTGCAGGTAGTCGGTGAGGTCCTCGGCCATGCGCTTGGTGAGGGTGGTGATGAGCACCCGCTCGTCGCGCGCCACGCGGGCGTTGATCTCCGACAGCACGTCGTCCACCTGGGTGGCCACCGGGCGCACCTCCACCTCCGGGTCCACCAGCCCGGTGGGCCGCACCACCTGCTCCACCACCTGCTGGGCGTGCGCCTCCTCGAAGGGGCCGGGGGTGGCGGAGACGAAGATGGTCTGCGGCGCCAGGGCCAGGAACTCCTCGAACATGAGGGGCCGGTTGTCCAGCGCCGAGGGCAGGCGAAAGCCGTAGGCCACCAGGTTCTCCTTGCGCGAGCGGTCGCCGCGGTACATGGCGCCCAGCTGCGGGACGGTGACGTGCGACTCGTCGATGATGAGCAGGGCGTCGGAGGGCAGGTAGTCGAACAGGCAGGGCGGCGGCTCGCCCGGCGCCCGCCCGGACAGGTAGCGGGAGTAGTTCTCGATGCCGTTGCAGTAGCCCAGCTCCAGCATCATCTCCAGGTCGAACTGGGTGCGCTGCTCCAGGCGCTGCGCCTCCACCAGCCGGTTCTGCTCGCGCAGCTCGGCCAGCCGCGCCTGCAGCTCCACCTTGATCTGCTCCACGGCGTCCAGCAGCACCTGGCGGGGCGTGGCGTAGTGGGTCTTGGGGAAGATGGTGATGCGCGGCACGCGGCGCAGCACCTCGCCGGTGAGCGGGTCGAAGATGCCGATCTGCTCGATCTCGTCGTCGAACAGCTCGATGCGCACCGCCTCCTTGTCCTCCTCGGCCGGGAAGATGTCGATGATCTCGCCGCGCACCCGGTAGGTACCGCGCCGCAGGTCGTAGTCGTTGCGCGTGTACTGCAGGTCCGCCAGGCGGCGCAGTACGCCGCGCTGGTCGATGCGGTCGCCCCGGTCCAGGTGCATGACCATCTTCAGGTAGGTCTGCGGGTCGCCCAGGCCGTAGATGGAGGACACCGAGGCGACGATGATGACGTCGCGGCGCTCGAACAGGGCCTTGGTGGCCGACAGGCGCATCTGCTCGATGTGCTCGTTGATGGAGGCGTCCTTCTCGATGTAGGTGTCGGAGGACGGCACGTAGGCCTCCGGCTGGTAGTAGTCGTAGTAGGAGACGAAATACTCCACCGCGTTGCGCGGGAAGAATTCCTTCATCTCCCCGTACAGCTGGGCGGCCAGCGTCTTGTTGGGGGCCAGGATGATGGTCGGCCGCTGCACGTTGGCGATGACGTTGGCCATGGTGAAGGTCTTGCCGGAGCCGGTCACGCCCAGCAGCGTCTGCCAGGCCAGGCCGTCGTTCAGGCCCGCGGTCAGGGCCTCGATGGCGGCGGGCTGATCGCCGGCCGGGCGGTAGTCGGTCACCAGTTCGAATTTACGATCCATGAAGGCAGGGGCATGGGGATTTGGGATAAGATTGCGGCCACCAAGACGGCCCGCAAGGGGCCCTGCCGCCGCTCATCAGCCCGAAGGACGAGACATTGGCCATCCAGCTTTCGCAACGCGTGCAACGAGTCAAGCCCTCCCCCACCCTGGCCGTGACAGCCACCGCCGCCCGGCTGCGCAGCGAAGGCAAGGACATCATCGGGCTGGGGGCCGGCGAGCCGGACTTCGACACGCCCGACCATATCAAGGCGGCGGCCATCGAGGCAATCGAGTCCGGCCAGACCAAGTACACCCCCGTGGACGGCACGCCAGGGCTCAAGGCGGCCATCATCGACAAGTTCCGGCGCGACAACGGGCTGCACTACGCGCCCGAGCAGATCCTGGTGTCCGTGGGCGGCAAGCAGAGCTTCTACAACCTGTGCCAGGCCCTGCTCGACCCCGGTGACGAGGTCATCATCCCCGCCCCCTACTGGGTCTCCTACCCGGACATGGTGCTGCTGGCCGACGGCCGGCCGGTCATCGTCACCGCCCCCCAGTCGCAGGGCTTCAAGCTGCGCCCGGAGCAGCTGGCCGAGGCCATCACCGAGCGCACCCGGCTGGTGGTCATCAACAGCCCCGCCAACCCCACCGGCGTGGCCTACAGCCGCGACGAGCTGACCGCCCTGGGCGAGGTGCTGCGCCAGCATCCCGAGGTGCTCATCGCCAGCGACGACATGTACGAGCACATCCTGTTCGCCGGGCGCGAGTTCGTGAACATCGCCATGGCCTGCCCCGACCTGGCCGAGCGCTGCATCGTCCTCAACGGCGTCTCCAAGGCCTACGCCATGACCGGCTGGCGCATCGGCTACGCCGGCGGGCCGCGCGAGCTGATCCAGGCCATGAAAAAGGTGCAGTCGCAGAGCACCTCCAACCCGGCCTCCATCTCCCAGGCCGCCGCCGAGGCCGCCCTGCGCGGCGACCAGGGCTGCATCACCACCATGCTGGCCGCCTTCGAGGTGCGCCACGCCTTCGTGCGCCGCCGCCTCAACGAGATCCCCGGCCTCGACTGCCTGCCCGCCGACGGCACCTTCTACAGCTTCCCCGACGCCAGCGGCGCCATCGCCGCCCTGGACGGCGTGGCCGACGACGTGGCCCTGGCCGACTACCTGCTGCAGCACGCCGGCGTGGCCGTCGTGCCCGGCTCCGCCTTCGGGATGCCTGGCCACTTCCGCGTCTCCTTCGCCACCAGCATGGACCAGCTGGAACAGGCCATGGCGCGCATGGAGAAGGCGCTCACAACCTGACCCGCACCCCTGAAAACGCGGTTGACCCGCCCCCGGCGAGTCATTAACATTCGCGGCCTCCCTTCCCCGGTAGCTCAGTTGGTAGAGCGGGTGACTGTTAATCACTAGGTCGGCGGTTCGAGCCCGTCCCGGGGAGCCATATTCCAGGAGGCCCCGCCGGCGCAGCGCCCGCGGGGCCTTTTCCTTCCCCCTGTTCGATGGGCGTCAGCCGGGGCCATCCTGGCCCTCACGGCTGGCGAAGCCAGACATCGCGCACGCGCGCCGTGACGCCAGCCGCTCCTCCGCCGGTGATGCTGAGGCTCGTGACCACCGTCAGCCCCTCGGCCGCCCGATGGAGGTCTTCCTCGAATTCGTACCAGACGCCGCGGGGGACCCGGACGGCCGCCGCGCCGCCACCGTCGGCCTTCCCCATGACGAACACCCGCCGGTAGGCGCGCCCA
>JALVPS010000330.1 GCA_027031685.1 Gammaproteobacteria bacterium
TGCCAATCGTCGTAACCTCGCTCATGGTCTCTTCCCTCCGGTCGATGTGGGTAGTTGAACTCTGCACATCATGGCGCATCACGACGCCGCCTACTAAGGGAGGGAGGAGACCATTTCATCGCCCTACATCAGAAAACACGCCTGGGCGGGGGTCAGGCGGCCAGCCAGCCCTCGATGGCCTGGCGGTCGGGGACGCCGCCGGCGTGTACTACCTGGCCGTCGACGACCACGCCGGGGGTGGACATGACGCCGTAGCGCATGATCTCGGCCACGTCGGTGATCTTCTGCAGGTCGATGTCCACGCCCAGTTCGCGGGCGGTCTCCTCGATCAGGCGGGCGGTGGTTTCGCAGTTGCGGCAGCCGGAGCCGAGTACGAGGATCTTTTTCATGGGTTGCCTCCTTGGATTTTGGGGTCAGCAGCAGGATTGGCCGCCGGGGGTGGGCGTGCAGCAGGCCTCGCCGCTGGTGACGGCGATTTCGCCCAGGCGCTCGTTGGCGGAGCGCGCTGGCGGGGTGGCGGGGGCCGCCTCGCCCAGGCCGGCCTTTTCGTCGAAGGCGGCGTCCAGCTTCTCGGCCGCCTCGTCGCGCAGGTGGCGGGCGATCTCGATGACGGTGCGGATGTGGGCCTCCGGCACGCCGGCCTGGCGCAGCCGGTCCAGCTGGCACAGGCCCATGTCGGGGTGGCGCGCGGCGATGGCGGCGGCCAGCGACACCAGGGCCACGATGCTGCTGTGCAGTTCGGTCGTTTCGCTCATGGGAAAGTCCTCTTGTGTCAGGTGATCAGGTTGAAGCCCCACCCCACCAGGGTGAAGGCGACGGTGAGGATGGCGGCGAACCAGGCCAGGGCCGGCCAGGCGATGACCTTGCGCAGGATCAGCATCTCCGGCAGCGACAGGGCGGCGATGCTCATCATGAAGGCCAGGGTGGTGCCCACGGCCACGCCCTTGGACAGCATGGCCTCGGCCACCGGGATGACGCCCGTGGCGTTGGAGTAGAGCGGTACGCCCAGCAGCACGGCCGTGGGCACCGCCAGCCAGTTGTCGCCGCCCAGGTGCGTCACCACCCAGCGCTCCGGCACGAAGCCGTGAAACAGGGCGCCCACCGCCACGCCGATGACCACCCACTTCCAGATGCGGCCCACGATCTCGCGCACCTCGGCCATGGCGAAGCGGTGCCGCCCCAGCAGGCTGCGGTCCGCGGCCGGCTGCGCCACCTGGCCCATGTGGATCTGCCACACGTAGTTGGCCACCCAGCGCTCCGGGCGCAGCCATTGCATGGCGATGCCGCCGAACCAGGCCACCACCAGCCCCGCCAGCACGTACAGCGCGGCCAGCCGCCAGCCCAGGATGGTCACCAGCAGCACGGCGGCGATCTCGTTGATCATCGGTGAGGCGATGAGAAAGGAGAAGGTCACCCCCAGCGGGATGCCCGCCTCCACGAAGCCGATGAACAGCGGCACCGACGAGCAGGAGCAGAACGGTGTCACCGCCCCCAGCAGCACGGCCAGGGCACGCGCCTGCCAGGCCGGCCGGCCGCGCACGAACTCGCGCACCCGCTCCGGGGAGAGCAGGGCGCGCAGCAGCCCCATCACGTAGATCACCACCACCAGCAGGGTGAAGATCTTGGTCACGTCCATGACGAAGAATTGCAGCGCGTCGCCGGCGGGCGAACCGGGCGCCAGCCCCAACCAGTGATAGGCCACCTGATCGCCCAGCCAGGCGAACATCAGACCGCCCTCTGCGTGTGCGCAAAACCGGGCCGGTGGAGCCGGGCATCAGGCCGCAGCCGCGCAGGCCCGGCGGAAAATCGGGTATGCATTGTGTCTCTCCTGAAGGGATCAGACCTCGCAGGCCGCGCCGGGCCGCTTGGCCATGTGGCGCAGGCGCTGCCGGTCCGCGCGGTGGGTGGCGTCTTCGGCCATGCCCGTGGCGGCGGCGTCCAGCACCGCGTGGGCCCAGGGCGGCATCTCCGGGTGCAGCCGGTAGAACACCCACTGCCCCTGTCGGCGCGTGGCCACCACCCCCATCTCGCGCAGCATGGCCAGGTGGCGCGACACCTTGGGCTGGCCCAGGTCCAGCGCGTGCACCAGTTCGCACACGCACAACTCACCCTCGCCGTGCAGCAGCAACAGCATGCGCAGCCGCGTGGCGTCCGACAGGGCCCGGAACAGATCGGTGGGATGGATCGTCATGGATGTGAATATCTGTATAACCGGATATCTCAGAGCAGGATACGGCGTGCAAGGGAGCAATGCAAGCGGACATTCCATCACACTCGTTGCATCAATGGGCTGGGCCCCACCGGTCTTGGGATGCCCGGCCCTACAGCCACCGCGTGTAGTCGATCCAGAAGGTGTATTCGTTCAGGAGATAGAGGCCGGTGAGGATCAGCACCACCCCGCCCAGCACCTCGAACAGCCGCTGGTAGCGCATCATCACCTTGAGCGACTCCAGCCAGGACATGGCCCAGGCGCCGAGCAGGATGGGCAGGCTGCGCCCCAGGGCGAAGCTGAACAGCAGGGCCGCGCCGTAGCCGGGCGATTGCAGGCTGGCGCTGGCCGTGAGGGCCACCAGCAGGGCGGGCGCGCAGAAGGGGCACACCGCCACGCTGAAGGGGAAGCCCAGCAGGAAGGCCCCGGCCGTGCCCGTCACCGGTCTGGCGCGCAGCCGGAACCAGGGCAGGGAGATGCGCAGCCAGCCGGCCCAGACCAGCCCCAGCAGGATCAGCAGCGGGCCGAGCATCAGCCCCCATTGCCGGCCCAGCAGACCCTGGGCCCAGTGCCCGCCCAGGCCGGCGGCCACGCCCAGCGCCACGTGGGTGACGATCATCCCGGCGATGAAGGCCAGCGCCAGCCGGTGGGCGCGCGCGGGCTCGTGGGCCCGTGTCACGTAGGCCAAGGCCATGGGGATGGCGGCGAAGGCCACCGGGTTGAAGCTGAACACCAGCCCAGCGAAGAAGCCTACCACCAGCCCGGCCAGGTCCGCCTGCGAGAAGGCCTGGTCCAGGCCATGCCGGCCCAGGTCGAGCTGCGGCAGCCACAGCGCCAGGGCCAGGGCAAAGAGCAGGGTGGCGGTCACATAGGGCGCCGCCCGCGCGCTGCGCGAGAACAGGTCGCGCGCCGCGGGGGTCAGCCCCCGGCGCGCCGCCAGCGCCATGGGCAGGTTGAACAGGCCGGCGAACAGGATCGCGGCCCAGGCCGCCACGGCCAGCGAGCCGGTCTGCTGCACGGCCACGCCCACCACCAGCAGCAGGGGAATGACGCAGGCGGGGATGGTCAGCCCCAGGGTCACCGCCCGCCCCAGGCGCCGGCCGCCGGGGATGAGCCGGGCGAATTCGATGTGCGGCACCGGCAGGACGATACGCCGCGAGATGAGGTAGAGGCTGCCGAGCGCCAGCAGGCCGACGCCCTGGGTGGTCACGCTCAGCCTCATGGGCGCGAACAGCAGCACCGGGGGGCGAACAGGACCAGCAGCAGCAGGCTCCGCGCCAGCCACACGGTGAGCAGGCCCTGGCAGCAGGCGCGCCGCGGGCTGCGGTGGGCGTATTCGGCGAACAGGCCGTGGGTGGCGATGGTGCAGGGCTCGAAAAAGGCCAGCAGGCCCAGCGTGCCCGCCAGCATGAGGGCGGACAGCCCGATCACGGCGTATCCCCCTGCAGGCGCGCCTCCACCGCCTGGCGCAGGGCCTGTTCGGAGGGTGTGCCGGTGAACACCAGCTCGCCGTCGATGGCGATGGCCGGGGTGGACAGCACGCCCAGCGCCACCGCCCGCTCCAGGTCGTCCAGCACGTCCACCTCGCGCCACTGCACCCGCTCCGCGCCGAAGGCCTCGGCCACGGCGCGCAACCGGGCCTTGGCCTGGGCGCACTTGCCACAGGCCGGCGCGCTGAATACCTCGATGGTCACTGTCATCAGAAATGCACCCTCACGCTCATCAGAATCTGCCGCTGTTTCTCCTTGTTCAGGTCCTTCACCACGCCGCCCTCCAGCACCCAGCGGGCGTGGATCCACTGCAGGCCCACCGTGGCCTGGCGGGTGGTGCCGGCGCCCGCGGTGTGGCGCCCGCCCAGCTCCAGGTCGAGGTCCCATTCCGTGGCATCGGCGCTCCAGCCGGTGTGCCTGGCCGGCCACAGCCGGTACTGCCAGGCCAGGTCGTAGCGCAGGCGGGTGGGGC
>JALVPS010000331.1 GCA_027031685.1 Gammaproteobacteria bacterium
CGGCCTTGGTGAAGGCCGCCTCTTTCACCGACCGCCACCGCGACCTGCCGGTGTTCGGCCCGGTGGGCAACGACTGGATGCCGGCGGCCAGCGCCTTTGTCGCCACCCTGCTGGGGCCGCGCGGCGCTTGGCACTACCTGAGCGATTTCGTCACCCCTGGCTCCGGGGCCACCTTTCACCTGCGCGTGCACGATGTGCCCCTGGACCACGAACGGGTGCAGCGCTTCACGCTGCCCGGCGGGCGGCGCCTGTCGGCCATCGCCGTGCACCACGGGCCACTGCCGGCGCTTGCCTGGCGGGTGGACGTGGCCGGCTGCGCCATCGCCTTCTCCGGGGACATGAACAACGCCTACCGCAGCCTGGCCCGGCTGGCGCGCGGCGTGGACATCCTGGTGGCCCACAACGCCATCCCGCCAGAGGCCACTGGCGTGGCGCGCCAGCTGCACATGCCGCCGGCGGAGATCGGTCGCATCGCCGCGCGCGCCCAGCCCGGCCTGCTGGTGCTGTCGCACCGCATGCGCCGCACGCTGGGCCGCGAGGTGGACACGCGGGCCGCCATCCGCCGCCACTGGGATGGGCCGCTGCGCTTTGCCGACGATCTGGACCGGTTCAGCCCGCCGGGCGTTGCCTCTGCCGACTAGACCTTGAGCAGCAGGCGCGCCGGGTCCTCGATCAGCGCCTTGACGCGCACCAGGAACTGCACGGCGGTGGCGCCGTCGATGAGGCGGTGGTCGTAGGACAGGGCGACGTACATGATGGGGCGGATGACCACCTGGCTGTCCGCGGCCACCGGGCGGTCCTCGATCTTGTGCATGCCGAGGATGCCCGTCTGGGGCGGGTTGAGGATGGGGGTGGACAACAGCGAGCCGAACACGCCGCCGTTGGTGATGGTGAAGGTGCCGCCGGTGAGCTCTTCCAGGGTGAGCTGGGCGTCGCGGGCGCGCTGGGCGTAGTCCTTGATCTGGCGCTCGATCTCCGCCAGGGAGAGGCGGTCGGCGTTGCGGATGATGGGCACCACCAGTCCGCGCGGGGTGGAGACGGCCACGCCGATGTCGTAGTAGCCGTGATAGACGATCTCGTTGGCGTCGATGGAGGCGTTCACCTCCGGGTACTGCTTGAGGGCCTCGCAGGCGGCGGCCACGAAGAACGAGGTGTAGCCGAGCTTGATGCCGTGCACCTGCTGGAAGCTGTCGCGGTAGCGCTCGCGCAGCGCCTTGACGCGCGACATGTCGATCTCGTTGAAGGTGGTGAGGATGGCGGCGTTGTGCTGGGCGGCCAGCAGGCGCTCGGCGATGCGCGCCCGCAGGCGGGTCATGGGCACGCGCCGCTCCTCGCGCTCGCCGGTCACCTCGTCGGCCCGGGGCGCCGCCTGCGCGGTCTGCGCCTGGCGGGCCAGCAGGGCGCGCTGCACGTCCTCGTGGCGGATGTGGCCTTTCTCGCCGCTGGGCTTGACCTCCGCCTCGCTCAGTCCGGCGGCGTGCAGCTCGCGGCGTACCGACGGGCTGGCATAGGGGGACATGGCCTCGGCCGCCTCGGTCTCCGCGGCGGTGGCGGCTGCCTTGGTGGGTGACTCGCCAGTAGGCGGGGTCATAGCGGCTTCCTCGGTGGGCGTGGCCTTGGCCTCGCCGGTCGCCGCCTCACCGGCGACCCGCGCTTCATCAGCGGACGGCGCGAGCTTCCCCGCGGGCGCCTGTTCCGGGGCCGCCGCGCCCGGCTCCAGCTTGGCCAGCGGGTCGCCCGCCTTCACCGTGGCTCCCTCCGGCTGCAGGACCTCCTCGAGCACGCCGTCCTCGGGCGCCGGCACTTCCAGCACCACCTTGTCCGTCTCCAGGTCCACGATGTTCTCGTCCTGGTGCACCGCCTCGCCGGGCCGCTTGTGCCAGGCGGCGACGGTGGCGTCCTGCACGGACTCGGGCAGCTCGGGCGTCTTCAGCGTGATGCTCATGCGGTCTGTCCTTTCGGTTCGGTGAGGCCGAGGGCGGCTTCGATGACGTGTTTCTGCTGCTGCTGGTGGATGCGCAGGCTGCCCACGGCGGGCGAGGCGGAGGCGGGCCGCGAGACGCGCTGCAGGTCGGCATCCGCCCCCAGTACGCCGCGCAGGCGGTGCTGGATGCTGTACCAGGCGCCCTGGTTCTGCGGCTCCTCCTGGCACCACACCCAGCGCCGCACGCGCCCGAAGGGGGCCAGGGCGGCCTCCAGGGCCGGCTCGTCGAAGGGGTAGAGCTGTTCGATGCGCACCAAGGCCACGTTGTGCAGCCCCTCGCTGCGGCGTCGCTCCAGCAGCTCGTAGTAGATCTTGCCGCTGCACAGCACCAGCCGGTCCACCCCGGCCGGGTCGAGGGCGTCCTGCTCGCCGATGACGGTGCGGAAGCCGCCGCCGGTGACCTCGTCCATGCCGCTCACCGCCAGTGGGTGGCGCAGCAGGCTCTTGGGGGTGAACACGATGAGTGGCTTGCGATAGGGGCGCAGCAGCTGGCGGCGCAGCATGTGGAACATCTGCGCCGGGGTGGTGGGGATGCACACCTGCATGTTGTGTTGCGCGCACAGCTGCAGATAGCGCTCGATGCGCGCCGAGGAGTGCTCCGGCCCCTGTCCCTCGTAGCCGTGCGGCAGGTACATGACCAGCCCGGACAGGCGGCCCCATTTCTGCTCGCCGGAGCTGATGAACTGGTCGATGACCACCTGGGCGCCGTTGGCGAAGTCGCCGAACTGGGCCTCCCAGATGACCAGCGCGTCCGGCTCGGTGGTGGCGTAGCCGTATTCGAAGGCCAGCACGCCCTCCTCGGACAGCAGGGAGTCGATGATGTCGCAGCGCGCCTGGTCCTCGGCCAGGTGGCGCAGGGGCATGTAGGTGTGGCCGTCGGCCTGGTCGTGCAGCAGGGCGTGGCGGTGGAAGAAGGTGCCGCGCGAGCTGTCCTGGCCGCACAGGCGCAGCGGATAGCCCTCGGTGAGCAGACTGGCGTAGGCCAGGGTCTCGCCGAAGCCCCAGTCCATGGGCTGCTCGCCGGTGGCCATCCTGGCGCGCGCGGCCATGATGCGCGCCACGCGCGGGTGCAGCTGGAAGTCGGCCGGCACGTGGGCGATGCGCTCGCCCAGGCGGCGGAAGCGCTCGGCGCTGATGGCCGTGTCCACCGGCGTGCGCCAGTCCTGCCCCACGAAGCGCTTCCAGTTGACGCGCCGGTGCTTGGGCTGCTCGCCGTCGGTGATGAGGTAGGGCACCACCGGCCGGCCGGCCTCCAGGCGGCGCCGGGAGCGTTGCACGAAGTTGTCCACCTCGCCCTCGCTGACCACCCCTTCTTCCATGAGGCGGCGCGCGTAGCGCTCGCGGGTGGTGGGCAGGGCGCGGATGCGCTTGTACATGAGCGGCTGGGTGACGGCCGGCTCGTCGGCCTCGTTGTGGCCGTGGCGACGGTAACACACCAGATCCACCACCACGTCCTTGTGGAAGCGCAGCCGGTAGTCGAGGGCGATCTGGGTGGCGAACACCACGGCCTCGGGATCGTCGCCATTTACGTGGAAGATGGGCGCGCCCACCATCTTGGCCACGTCGGTGCAGTAATAGGTGCTGCGCGCGTCGGCCAGGGTGGAGGTGGTGAAGCCGATCTGGTTGTCGATCACGATGTGCACGGTGCCGTGGGTGGTGAAGCCGCGCGTGGCGGACATGTTGAAGGTCTCCATCACCACTCCCTGGCCGGCGAAGGCGGCGTCGCCGTGCAGCACCACGGGCAGCACGCTGTCCTGCGGGTCCTCCCGCGACCACAGGTCCTGGCGGGCGCGCACCGAGCCCTCCACCACCGGGCCGACGATCTCCAGGTGGGAGGGGTTGAAGGCCAGGGCCACGTGGATGGGGCCGCCGGGGGTGTTCATGTCGGAGGAGAAGCCCTTGTGGTACTTCACGTCGCCGGTGAGGTGGCCGTTGTCCTCCTTGCCCTCGAACTCGCGGAACAGCTCGGCGGGCGGCTTGCCGAGGATGTTGACCAGTACGTTCAGGCGGCCACGGTGGGCCATGCCGATGACCACCTCCTTCACGCCCGCCGCGCCAGCGTTCTGGATCAGGTCGTCCAGCTGCGGGATGAGGCTCTCGGCGCCCTCCAGGGAGAAGCGTTTCTGCCCCACGTACTTGGCGTGCAGGTAGCGCTCCAGGCTCTCGGCCGAGGTGAGCCGCTCCA